>JACCQV010000690.1 GCA_013813945.1 Deltaproteobacteria bacterium
AGCAGACGTCCTGTACGAAGTTGGCATTGACCTTCGTCATCTCGTCGAACAGCCAGAGGTAGCCGGCGTCGGTCAGCCGATATCTTCCCCCGTCGAGCGCGACCAGCTCCAGGGCTAGACAGCCCTCGAGGAGGACCCGGGCCGCATACAGCGAGACGTTGGCTCGAGTCGCGACTTCGGCGGGCAAAAGGCCCGCGGTCTTCGACGCGTGCACCACGCCGAGGACGCCCATGTTGCGGGCTGCCATGGCTGCCTGAAAGAACAGCGGTGAGAACGCGAGTGCGTGCACCTGCTTGTAGGACTTGGGAACCTTTTTTCGACCGCCGGCCATGCCGGACTCTACGACTGGCCCCCTGTGAAGAGGGCACGTTCAGGCTTGAATTCGAACCTTCGCTAACTACACTAGCCGCGCGTATGGAACCTCCGTCCAAAGCAGAGATCCTCCTGAAAATACAGGAGATGATGAAGGACCTGTTCGAGCTGGATGCCGGTCGGGTTCAGCCTGAGGCCCGCTTGATCGAAGATCTCGAGCTGGACAGCCTCGACGCCATCGATCTGGCGGTCAAGGTGGAGGAGACGACCGGCCGAGCCTTCGATGAACAAATGATCCGGTCGCTACGTACCATTGATGACGTGATCGTTGCCCTTCAAGTCTTGATCAGCTCCAAGGACGCTCCGGCGGCCGCCCCCCGTTCGACCGAGTCATGACCGTCGGTGGGTCCACCCGCTCGATCGCACTCGCGATCATGGCGATCATGGCGATCGCGGCCGGACCCGCTGCTGCTGCCCCCGCAACCGAGACGCCGCCCGCGTCGCTGATCTCCGGTGCCCCTGCGCAGGGCGCGGCGATCAACCCGGTGTTCAAGCTCCTCGAGCTTCAGCGCCTGGGCTGCAAGTTCAGCGAAGAGAAGCGGGTCGCCCTGCTCGCTCGGCCCCTCAAGTCGACCGGCACGATCTACTTCGAGCGCGACAAGGGGATCGCGCGCACGACGCTCACCCCGAAGGTCCAGCACGTCGTCCTGACGAAGACGACGCTGCGGATCAAGACCGACAAGAAGTCCGAGGAGATCCCGCTCGACAAGAGCAAGGACCTCAAGGCGTTCGCATTGATCTTCCCGACGCTGCTACGCGGCGATCGCGCCGAGCTCGAGAAATCGTTCGCGATCGGCCTGTACGGCAGCGACAAGGACTGGTGGGCGCTGGCGTTCACGCCGAAGACCGATTCGCTCAAGAAGCTCATCAAGCGGGTCGTCGTGTTCGGGAAGAAGACCGACATCGTGTCGTTGCAGATCGTCGAGGCGAGCGGCGACACGACGGACACCCGGTTGACTGACCTCCTGAAGAACGCAGACGTGCCCGACGCCGAGATCGCGAAAGCTTTCGGAGCGCCCGGAGCGAAGTGATGCGCCGGCGCGGCCGCGCCGCAACCATCGTCGTGCTGCTCGGGGTCGCGATCGGGTTTGCCGTCGCAACTCCGTACTTTCAGTTCACGACGAAGATCACGGAGTTTCTCCCCGACGATAGCGAAGATCGCGGGGCGCAGATCGCCGCGCTGCTGGCCGAGAGCGAGCTCTCGCGCGTCATGATGATCGACCTGACGCTGGGGGAGCCGGCGCCCGCGCCCAAGGTGGAGGGCGCCGGATTCACTCCGGCGCCCGGGGTCGACCGATTACGGACCTTGGCGCTCTCGCTCGTGGACTTCCTCCGAGCCCAGCCCGATGTTGCCTCTGCACGCAGCGGGTTCACCGAGGCGGACGTGACCGCGATGCTCGAGTTCCTCGGACGCTGGACAGCGACGACATTCGTGCCGCGCGACGCCTATACCGACGCGGAGCTGCGCGCGCGCTTGACCAAGCTCAAGGAGGATCTCGGCGGGCCAATGGGCATGCTGATCCGGCAGACTGCACCGCGCGATCCGCTCGGTGGAACGTGGGAACCACTCGAGGCGTTGCGCGGAGCGCAAGGAACCACGCTGGTCGACGAGGACGGGGTCGTGTTCACCGCGGATCGGCTGCATGCCTTCGTGTTCGTCGAGACGCGAAGCTCGACATTCCAGAGCGATGCGCAGATCGAGTTCCGCAGGGTACTCGACGCGTGGATGGCGCGCTCGGCACCGCCGCCGGCCCGCATGCAGACCGCCGGCACGGCACAGTACGCAATCGCCTCGGAGGCGCAGATCAAGGGCGACGTGAACCGGATCGGGATCATCTCGACCGTCGGGATCTTGATCGTCTTCCTCGTCCTGTTCGGCTCGCTGCGGTTGATCGCGCTCGGGATCATTCCGATGGTGTTCGGCAGCGCCGTCGCGGTGCTCGTCTGCCAGGCACTGTTCGGGGAGATCCACGGCATCACGATCGCGTTCGGTACGTCGCTGCTCGGCGTTGGTCTCGACTACGTCGAACATTACTACGCCCACTTCGTGCTCACGCCCGAGGTGCCCGCCGCAGCCACGATGAAGCGGGTCGCGCCGAGCATTGCGCTCGGAGCACTGACGACGATCATCGGGTTCGTCGGCATCGCGGCATCGGGTCTCGGCGGGCTCCGCCAGATGGCAGTGTTCTCGGTGGTCGCGATCATCGCGTCGATGACGGCGACGATCTGGATCGTCCCGCAATGGATGCCGACCAAGTACCAGCCACCGCGCACGCTGGCGCTGATGAACCGGATCGTGCTCGCATTCCTCGTCAAGCTGACCAGCCGGATCTGGAGCCGGACCGCGCGCCTCGTGGTGATCGCGCTCGCGGTGCTCGCGACCGTCGCCGGCGTGGGAGCCGCGCAGTTCTCCGACAACGTGAACATGCTGGTCAACGAGCAAGGGCCGCATGTCGTCGAAGACCGCGCCGTGCGCGCGCGACTTGGACCGGACACGAGCTCGTTCGCCGTCGTCACCGCACCGACCGACGAGGCGCTGCTCGCGGCGATCGGCACCACCACCGCAGAGCTCGAGCGCGCGCGTGCCGCCGGCCACGTGACATCGTTCGTGGCGCTCGACCGGATCCTGCCGAGCCGCGAGGAGCAGACCGCACGACTCGCGGCCGCGCGCGCCGCCGAGCCTCGGATCCGCAGCGTGATGACCGAGCTCGAGTTCGTGCCGGACCAGTTCGCCGACTTCTGGGCCGCACTCGCAGAACCGGCGCCTGCGTTCCTGAGCCTCGCTGACCTCCGCACATCTCCCCTCGCGCCGCTGCTGACGGCATGGGTGCCGGCGCAGTCCACGCCCATCGCACTGATCCCGCTGGTGGGTGTGACCGATGTTGGCGCACTGCGCGCGGTCGTCCCGAGCGCCACGATCGTCGTGCCCCAGGAGACCATCGTCGAGCTGTTCCGCGGCGTGCGGATCCGGACCGTGGTGTCGTCGCTCATCGGCTTCGCGGCGATCTTCCTCCTGCTCGGGGTTCGCTACCGCAGCGGCAAGAAGGCTCTCGTCGCGCTCGCGCCCGCCCTCCTGGCCTGTGTGGCCACGGTGGGGACGCTCGTGGCGATCGGAACGCCGCTCACGATCTTGCACGTCATGTCGCTGCTACTCGTGGTGTCGCTCGGGGTCGATTTCGGCATCTTCTTCGTCGACACGACCGAGTCACTCGAAGAGTCTGCTCGCACGATGATCTCGATCCTCACGGCCGCGGTCACGACGATCCTCTCGTTCGGGCTCCTCGGCCTGAGCGCCAGCCCGGGGCTGGCCGCGATTGGTGTGACCGTGACCCTGGGCGTGTCGTTCAGCCTCGTGTTCTGCTTCGTCATGGCGTCACTCGCGGGGCCCCGGTCATGAAGGCGCTCGCCCTCTTCGCGTGGGTGACCGTTGCGGCATGCGGGGGCCCACCGAAGCGCCAGTCCGTCATCCTGACCGGCGCGCCGTCCGAATATCCCGGAGTGCTGCCCGATCCCCGGACGCTGCCGCAGGACTTCATGGTCCGACAGACCCTGACGATCCGCACGAAGAGCGACGGCAAGCCGGTCGAGGCGGAGCTCGACGCGGTGTTGCAGAAGCAGGGTGATACGCTCCTGATCGTGGGCTTCGGACCGATGAATGCGAAGGCATTCACCCTCACACATCGTGGTGATCGCGTCGAGTTCGCCCAGTTCATGGGCCGCGAGCTCCCGTTCTCCCCGCGCAACGTCGTTCTGGACGTTCACCGCGTGTACTTCAAACGCCTGCCGACACCGAGCGAGCCCCGATACACGGGGGTCCGCCGAGGCGAGCTCGACGGGGAGAGCCTCGAAGAGACGTGGCAGGACGGTCAGCTCCGCGGCACGGTGTTCACGCGCCCGGGCAGCAAGCTGGTGGGGGCCATCCGTGTCGAGCGCGGACCGGGCTGCGACCCGACCCACTGCGAGCCCGAATCCGCAACGCTCATCAACGAGTGGTTCGGCTACACGCTCTCGATCGTCAGCGAAGACTACGAGCGGTTGTGATGAAGGTCGTGCTCGGCATCATCTCGGCGCTGTTCCTGCTCGCGTCGCCGTTTGTCCTGTACTGGACGCTGACCAACCACGACGTCGCCGTGGCCGCGATCACGCTGATCGCGTGGGTGATCGTTCGCACGATCCCGATCCTGCTGTCGGCCAAGAAGGAGCAGCGCAACGCCGCGCTCCAGCTCCCCGCGATCGCACTGGTCTTCGCGATCCTGGGATGGGCGTTCGACAACGGCACCTGGCTCCTCGTCATGCCCTCGGCCACGCAGGCCACGTTCGGGCTCACGTTCTTGCGCTCACTGTCGGGGACGCCGCTGATCGAGCACTTCGCGAAGATGGTCAAGCCCGACCTCAGCGTGGGGGAGCTGGGCCATTGCCGGCGCTGGACCAAGGCCTGGGGGATCTATCTGCTGGTGCTCGCCGGGATCGGTCTCGTCCTCGCGCGGTATGCCACCCTCGAGGTGTGGACGATCTACGTCGGCATCGGCAGCTACGTGCTGATCGGTGTGCTGTTCATCATCGAGTACGTCGTTCGCAAGATCAGCTTCCGGGATTACGGCCGCAATCCGCTTGACTGGTTACTCAGCAAATTGTTCCCTGCCCTCCGATCGGACCACCGCTGATGCTGAGCCGCCTCTTTCATAGCGACACAGAAGTTCAGCAGGATCTGATCTCGCAGGCGCACCGGATCGCTGCGCTGCTCGGACCACCTGGCGGGCGCGTGGTGCTGTCGTGCAAGCACGCACGGTCGTACGTCCCAGGTCTGCTCGGCGCATGGCTGGCGGGCGCCACGGTCGACCTGTTGCCGAACGTTCAGGCCGGAACGCTCGACCGCGTCGATGCCGATGCCGACGTCGCGTACGTTCTCCACGACGTCTCGGCGCGGCAGGAGCGCTCACCCAAGGCGATCTACGTGCCCGACCTCCTGACCGCGACCGAGACGACGGCCTCGCCGCGCGCCAATGCGTTCCCGGAGATTGCCGTCCGCATGACCACGTCGGGGACCACGGAGCGCCCGCGCTACGTGGTGAAGTCCATGGCCCAGCTCCTCGATGAGCTCGACGTGCTCGCCACCGTAATTGCGCCCGCTCGCTGCGTGCTCTCGACCGTGCCGCTGTCGCATCTCTACGGCCTGTTGTTCGGCGCGCTGTTGCCGCTGCGCATGGGAGCTCGCATCGTCAGCCACGAGGCATTGCTGCCGGCCGATGTCGCTGCGGTCATCGAGCGAGAGCAGGTCGATCTGATGATCAGCACGCCGGCTCACCTCCGTGCGATGGCCGATGCACCCATGCCACGCGGGCTGAGAGTGATCACGAGCGGTGCGCGCCTGCCGCCGGAGCTGCACATGAGCGTCGCGACCGGCCACGGCTGGCAGGTCACCGACGTCATGGGCTCGACCGAGACGGGCGGCATCGCGACACGCAGCCACCCGATGAATGCCTGGGTCCCGCTGCCTGGCGTGCGCGTCTCGGCCCCCGAGGGGCTGCTGGTCGTGGAGTCGCCGTGGTGCGGTGCGCCGCGCGTCGAGCTCGAAGACCGCGTCGACATCAAGCCCGGTGGCTCGTTCCACTATCTTGGCCGGACGAACGAGCTGTTGAAGATCGCCGGCAAGCGCGCTCACGCGCACGAGCTCGAGGCGACCGTGCGCGCCGTTGCCGGTGTCACCGACGCTGCCGTCCTCGCGCACGCTGCGGCAGGCAAGGAAGCGCGCGTCGTTCTCGCGGTCTGCATCGCGGATGGCGCGGCCGTCGGACGCGAGGAGATCACCGAGGCGATTCGCCGGCAGTTCGACGCGGTCTTTGTCCCTCGAATGATCAAGATCGTCCCCAAGATCCCACGTACCGAGCGCGGCAAGCTCGACGGCGAGGCGCTGCGCGAGCTGTTCGGCATCACGACCGCGACGACCACGACCTCACAGATTCCGTTGGTGCGTGTCGGCCCCGGCCACTACACGGCCGAGGTGCCCGATGGTCTGGTGTTCTTCCAGGGACACTTCGATGCGTTCACGATCATGCCGGGTGCGGTGATCATCGAACGTCTGGTCTGGCCGGTCGTGAAGGCCGAGTTGCCCGACGTGAAGGCGCTGCGCGGGATCCGCCGGCTGCGGTTCCGTCGGCCCGTGATGCCGCAGCAACAGCTCTCGGTGACACTCCTGCGTGACAAGGGTCGGCTGACCTTCGAAGTCACGTGTGCGAAGACCGTGGTCGCGAGCGGCCAGCTCCTGGTGGATTGATGCGGCTGTGCGCGATCATCCCGACGTACAACAATCCTCGAACGATCGAGGAGGTCGTCGCTCGCGTGCGCGAGCACATCTCGGACGTGGTCGTCGTCGACGATGGCAGCGCCGAGGAGGCTCGAGCGATTGTCCAGGGGCTCGCCGATTCCGGCCGCTGCCAGGTCGTGTTCCGCCCCGAGAACGGTGGCAAGGGCGCGGCGGTCAAGACCGGGTTTGCGTGGGCGCACGAGCACCAGTTCGACTACGCGCTGCAGATCGACGCCGACCTCCAGCACAACACCCACGACATCCCGCGGCTCATCGCGGCCGTCGGCGAAGCACCGACGAAGGAGACGCTCGTCCTGGCGAAGCCGGTCTTCGACGCGTCCGCACCGAAGGGCCGACTGCGCGCCCGCCAGCTCAGCGTGTTCTTCGCGATGGTCGAGACCCTCGGCAGGAAGGTCGGCGACCCGCTGTGCGGCTTCCGCGTGTATCCCGTCGAGGCCGCGCTGCGCGTCAAGGCCCGTGGCGATGCGATGGACTTCGATCCGGAGATCGCCGTGCGCCTCGTCTGGGAGGGTGTCGAAGTCGTGCACGTGCCGACGCCGGTGATCTATCGCGCGGCCGACGCCGGTGGCGTCTCGCATTTCCGCGGCGTTCGCGACACGCTCCTGATCTCGTGGACCCACTTCTGGCTGTGCACCGAAGGCGTGCTGCGGATCCTCTCGTACCCGGTGCGGGCCTTGATTCGCAGGTTGCGACGTGACTGACTGGCGCAAGATCCCGGAGGCCGGCACGGTGTTCGGCATCCGCGCGCTCGTGACGTTCGCGCGGCTGTTCGGCCGCCGCATCGCCGGCTGGTTTCTCTACATCATCGCGTTCTACTACGCGCTGATCCGCGGGATGGCTCGTCGCGCCTCGCGCGACTACCTGCACCGGATGGGTGAGCCGTCGGGGTTCTGGAGCATCGTCCGCCACATTCACACGTTCGCGCAGGTCAGCCTCGACCGGCTGTTCTTCCTGACCGGCCGCGTGAAGTCGTTCGAGTTCGAGCAGAAGAACCACGACCTGCTCGTCGATGCCGCGAAGTCGGGACGCGGCGTGCTCCTGCTCGGTGCACACCTCGGCAGCTTCGAGGTCATGCGCTGCCGGGCCAAGGAGTTCAACGTGCCGATCAACGTCGTCGTCGACTTCTCCAACGCGGAGCGGATCAACGGCGTGCTGCGATCGCTGGCTCCCGATATGGACACGCGGCTGATCTCGCTGGGCACCGATCCGATCGCGGCGATGCTGGAGATCAAGGCCGCGATCGACCGCGGCGAGCTCGTCGCGATCCTCGGCGACCGACTACCGACGAAGCGGACAGGCAGCGCCCGGACCGTCACGTCCCAGTTTCTCGGAGCCGAAGCAGCGTTTCCCGCGGGCCCGTGGCTGCTCGCACATACCTTGAAGTGCCCCGTGTACTTCGTGGCCGGGGTATATACACGTCCCAATCACTACGCTTTGCATTTCGAGTTCCTCGCCGACGAGGTAAAACTCGACCGCAAAGAGCGTGAGGCGTCGATCGCTCGTTACTCTCAGACCTATGCGTCCATGCTCGAGACGTACGCGCGATCGGCCCCGATGAACTGGTTCAACTTCTTCGATTTCTGGAGCAAGTCGTGAAGGAAAGCCTGCGCATCGGCGAGACCCGCGTGACTCACAATGACGTCGCGCGAGTCGCGCGCGGCGAGATCACCGTCGCGCTGACCGAGCTGCCTGCGTGGCACGCGCGGATGACGAAGAACCGCGAGGCCGTCGAGACTCGCGCTGCCTCGGGCGCACCGTTCTACGGCGTCAACACCGGCTTCGGTGCCTCCGTCGTGAATTCCGTGGCGGCCGAGTACGGCGTGAACCTGGCTGCGAATCTGTTCCGCTTCCACGGCTGCGGCGTCGGTCCGATGCTTCGCGCCGAAGAGACGCGCGCGGTGCTCGTCACCCGACTGGCGCAGCTCGCCGTCGGCTGGAGCGGGATCCGCGTCGAGACGCTGCGCGCGATGACGCGGCTTCTCGAGCACGACATCCTGCCCTGCATTCCCGAGCTCGGCTCGGTCGGGGCGAGCGGCGATCTCACGCCGATGTCCTACGTCGCCGCCGTGCTCTCGGGTGAGCGCGAGGTCGTGTTCCGCGGCAAGGTCTGCTCGAGCGCCGAGGCGCTGGCCGCGGTCGGCATCGCGCCGATCACGCTGCAGCCGAAGGAGCCGCTCTCGATCATGAACGGCACGAGCATGATGACGGCGCTCGTCAGCATCGCCGTCGATCGCGCCGAAGCGTTTGCTCGCGCCCACGCGATGGTCACGGCGTGGAATTCGTTCCTCCTCCGCGGTCAGGCCGCGCACTTCGACGAGCGCCTGTTCCTCGCCAAGCCGCATCCTGGTTCGATCCGCTACGCAGGTTGGGTCCGCGCGGCACTCGCGTCGGGACCGCGGCCGCCGCTGGTCGCCGGCAAGGTCCAGGATCCGTACTCGGTGCGCTGCTCGCCGCACGTCGTCGGCGTGCTGATCGAGGTGCTCGAGCAGGCGGCGGCGACTGTCGAGATCGAGCTCAACGGTGCCGGAGACAACCCGCTGATCGACGAGGAGACCGGCGGCGTTCTCCACGGCGGCAACTTCTACGGCAGCCACATCACGCACGTCGCCGACACACTCAAGGTCCATCTCGCCCACGCCGCCGAGATCCTCGAGCGTCAGCTCGTGCTGCTC
>JACCQV010000698.1 GCA_013813945.1 Deltaproteobacteria bacterium
CATCCAAGCTGCTCCGCCTCGGCGCCCTCCTGCTCGTCGGGATCGTCCCCGCCTGCGTCGCGGCCGAGGATAGCGAGGGACCGACCAAGGAGGAGCTCGCTGCCAACGCCGACGCCGGCAAGTCGGACGGCATCGACTGGTGCAAGGTTCGCGACTTCTACGGCGACGGTGACTGCGACCGGTTCTGCGAGAACCACGACCAGGACTGCCCGCTCCTCGGAGCCGAGCCGGCGAATCGGCGCGTGCGGTATCCCGTCATCATCCACCACGGCTTTGCCGGGGGGCACTCGGGCGTGTTCGCGTACACCGGCGTCGCCGAGGCGATGCAAGGCCAGGCCACCGTCGTCCAGACCCAGGTGCCGCCGTTCGATGGCGTCGTGGTGCGCTCGGCCGAGCTCCAGCGGGTCATCGACGAGACGCTTCGCAGGACCGGTGCCGCGAAGGTCAACATCATCGCGCACTCACTCGGCGGTCTCGATGCGCGTCACCTGATCTCGCGAGGTGGGTATGGCGATCGCGTCGCATCGCTGACGACGATCTCGACGCCGCATCAGGGCACACGCGCTGCAGACCTCGGCCTGGGCCTCGTGCCCGGCTTCGCGAGCAGCGTCGTCAACGCAGTCGCCGGCGTGTTCGGCGCGCACATCAGCGACGGCTCGACGAGCGTCAACGTCCTCGCGGCGCTTCGCGATCTCGCGGAGGCGAACGCGGCAGAGCGCAACCGCCTGACGCCCGATGACTCGCGCGTGTTCTACCAGTCATGGGCCGGCGTCAGCACGCTCCTCGGCCTGGGCCGCGACTACGCCGACGCCTTCACCGCATGCGACGGCAAGATGATGGTCCACCCGGGAACCATGGACCGCGCACGCGGGCTGTTCGCGCCGATCATCCCGGTGATCAGCCGCATCGGCAGAGACCCCCATGACGGGCTCGTCACCGTCGCGAGCTCGAAGTGGGGTCAGTTCAACGGCTGTATCCCCGCGGATCACTCCGACGAGGTCGGCCAGGTGACGTCCGGCTCGCCGAACCCGCGCACGAGCTTTGACCACGTGCGGTTCTACAAGCAGGTGGCGGACGATCTCTCGGCGCGCGGCTTCTAGCGGCAACTCGTCATGGCCGGGGAGGCGCCGCGTACAGCGCGCCGTCCACGACCATCAGCGCGTGGTACTCGCGCTCGGCTCCTGCCGTAGCGATGTGCGATGATTGGGGTGTGCGCGCTGCGATCCTCGTTCTCGGCCTCGCGGCCTGCGATCGGGTCTTGGGTCTTCACGATCGTCTGGCGATCGATGCATCGCCAGTCGTCGACGCGGCCCCGATCACGAGCTACATCGCCCCGGGTGATTACGACGACGACGGGATCCCGAACGAGAGCGATGCCTGCCCCCTGCGTCCCGATCAGGACAACAGCGACAGCGACAGCGATGGCCTTGCCGACGAGTGCGATCCGGATCTCGGTGCGTTCGAGCGCGATTGCATCGTGCTGTTGGACTACTGGAATGCGCCGCGTACCGCCCCGGTCGACTTACACTGGCTCGGGAGGCCGGCGCCGTGGACGAACGCGGCATGCGACGGATCGGACACCGCATTCTGTTCGCCACCCGGATCTCCGGCGATCCTGTACTTCGACGCCGCGCTATCTGTCGCCCGCGTCGAGCTCGAGCTCCGCATCCCTGCGATGCCCTCGGATAGTCGCGTCATGATCTTCCGCGATCTCGCACCGGACGAACCGGACGTCTCGGGTCGCGGATGCGGCCTGTGGGGCGGGGCTGGGGTCTCCTCGGTCGACCTCGCGCGTGGCACCATCACGAGCCAGTACGTCGGACCGACGTTCGCAGTGGACCCGGCCGACGACATCACGCTCGCGGTCTCCCGCAACGGCGAGTGCACCGCGCATAGCGAGCTGACAAGCACGACCCGTTCGGTCACCAACACCAACCCGCCGCTGCCCGCCGGGGCGCGGGTCGGGATCAGGCTCACCGGTCTCACGGCGCACCTGCATTACGTCATCGCGTATGGCGAGGTCTGCCCATGATCCGACGAATGACCAGCTTGCTCGTGATCACCGCGTCTCCACGGGTTCGGCCATGGCCATCGTGGCGCTGGCGGCGTTAACGGTGACAGCAAGCAGGAACGTGACCAGGCGTGGTCTCCTGGCGGAGCTCACTGCGGAACCGTGAGCTCGTAGACGGAGTACGTCGCCGCATCGAGCGGGTCCTCGCTCGGCATGTCGGAGACCACGACGTCGAAGCGGCCGTTCGCGTTGCGCCGGATATCGTGGACGACCGGCAGGTGCCGGATCGCGGTGGTCGGCGGCATCAATCGCGCAACGTGCGCGCCGCGATCATGGGTCTCGAGCACGGACAGCGAGCCATTGCGCTTGTCGAAGCCGCCGAACACCGCGTGCTGCGCATTCGCCGGATCGAGCCACACCGAGCCCACGTAGGTGCCGGTCGCGGCGTCGGGCGGTTCGTCATACCACCAGCGGCCCGTGGAGCTCGCGAGGTCGTACTCGTAGAGGCCACCCTCGACGCCAACGAAGAAGCTCGTGCGCGTGGCCGCGAGCTCGATCATGTTGGGACGGCGGTTTCCGAGATCGGGGAGACCCGGGACGCCATTGGCGAGCACCTTGCGTGGCTCGCGAAGATCGAGCGGATCGTTCGGATCGATCGAACGCGTGCCGACCCATGCGTCATCGAGCGGGACCTCGCACCTCTGAACAATCCGTCCCGGATCGAGCGCGAGGACATGACACGGATAGCTGAAGGTATCGATCGTCGTGTCGCGGCGTGATAGGGCCCAGGTGGCGCCACGATCCGTGGAGACCATCAACATCATGCCGCTCGAGTTGGCGATCATGTGATCGGGTTTGCCGGGGACGAACGTGAAGTCCGCGAACCCGAGATGACCGCCAGCATCCGCACTGCTCGGCGAGCTCGCGGGTCGAAACGTGAGCCCGCCATCGCTACTGATGTAGAACGTCGCGAGCATCGGATCGCCGGTCGTCACGGTGCCGCCCGCATAGATTCGATTCGGATCCGCTGGATCAACGTGGATGAACATCACCGTGATTCCGGGGAGCCCGACGCGCTTGAAGACGCCGGTCGAGCGTGCGGCCGACCAGACGCCGTCCGGGGTGCCGACGAGAACCCGCATTCCACTGCTGACGACCTGATGACCGAGACCGTAGCTGTAACGATCACGAAACCCGGCCGGGACCGAACCGATGCGCCGCCACATGGCGGGCTTCAGGTAGCCCTCCGCGATCGAGAATCTCAGCAACGCAGCAAGCGTCGCGGGCCCGACGTAAGGCACGTCGTCGAGATCACGCAAGCTGCCGTAGGGCCGGTTCGTGATGATGTTGCGAGCCACTCGCGTCGAGAGCCGCGCATCGACATCGAGAGCCGCCTCATCGATCGCTGGATCGTTGACCATCGCCAGGATGGCTGCGGCCTGGACGGACCCGCTGCCGATTGCGTCCGCCTTGCCATCTGCGTGGTCCTGCTCGCCGTCCTCGATCTCGCCGTCGTTCTCGTCGGTCGCGCACGATGGGACCACCGAGAGCAGGGTGCAGCAGCCGAGGACAAGCCCGAGGGTGCGCTTCATGTGCACCGTCCGAGCAAGACACGAGCCACGCGGTCGCCGCCGGCTATCGGCAGGAGTTGGAGCCACTTGTGCACGCAAGGCCGCTCGAGAGTCGCGCCCGGAGCGACCGATCACGCCCTCGCTGGCAACCGATCCAGCCACCTCGCTCGTGATACAGCAGCGACCATGAAATTCGTGGTGATCGGGGCGGGTGCCACGGGTGGCTACTTCGGTGGGCAGCTGGCGAAGGCGAACAAGGACGTCACCTTCGTGGCGCGTGGCGATCACTACACCGCCCTGAAGGCGCGCGGACTCGAGATCTACAGCGCGCAGGAGCGGATCACGTTTCCGGTTTCGGTGGTCGAGACTCCAGATCAGGTCGGACGCTGTGACGTCGTGCTCCTCGCGGTCAAATGCTACGACCTCGAGCGGGCGATCACGCAGATCGAGCCGATCGTCGGCCCCGACACGCGCGTGCTCTGCATCCAGAACGGCGTCGACGCGCCGGAGATGGCAGCGCGACGCTTTGGGCCCGAGCGCATTCTCGGAGGGCTCACCCGCATCGAGGCGGTGTTGCTCGCGCCTGGCGTCGTCGGTCACTTCTCGACCTTCGCGAAGTTCGCGTTCGGGGCGTGGGAGCGCGAGAACGGGCCGTTCGAACAGCAGCTGTTCGCGGAGCTTCGTCATGCCGGCGTCGACTGCGAGCTCAGCCCCGATGTCCGGAAAGCGCTGTGGGAGAAGATGCTAGGGCTGTGTCCTGTCGCAGCATCGACGAGCCTGACGCGATCCACGCTGGGCGAGATCCTGTCGTGTCCGGAGAGCCGCGCGATGCACGTCGCTGCGATCGAAGAGATCGCGCTCGTCGCGCGGGCGGTCGGCGTGGACCTCGGCGCGGATGCCACCGAGCGAGCGCTGCGCTGGCACGAGACCCTCGCACCGAGCGTGCGGGCGTCGATGGCGCGCGATCTCGAGGCAGGGCGTCGCGTCGAGCTCGATCAGCTCTCGGGCACGGTGGCGCGCATGGGGCGCGAGCTCGGCGTCCCCACTCCGATGCACGCGATGATCTACGCCGCGCTCAAGCCGCTGGCCCTGGCGGCGCAAGAGCGCCATCGCGCGTCCGGGGAACCCCGGCTGTACTTCGGCGAGTACCTGGTGAGGGCGGGGCGGATCACGAACGAACAGCTGACCTCGATCTTGCGTTTGCTCAAGCTCGAAGAGGGTCGTGGCGCGCCGCTTCGCGTCGGGGATGCACTCGTCCAGCTCGGGCTCGTGGCCCGCGAAACGGTCGAGGGGCTCAAGGAGCAGTACGACGTCCTGCTGGCCGAACGCGGCCGCAACACCGTCTGGTGAGCTCCGGGGGCCGCCCTGGGCCCTTCTGAGGGGCCCGATCTCATATGGCGGACGAACCTCCTGCGTATCGGACCGAGTTTCCGTTATAACGGAGTGATGGTGAAGGGGTCTTCCAGACCTTCATGAGCGCGGTCGAGCTAGCGCTCCTCGCCGTCGGCGGCTGGTTCGCGTTCAACATGGGCGCCAGCGGCCTCGCGCCCGCGTTCGGCGCCACGATCGGTGCGCGCTTGATCTCTCCGCGCTGGGCCGCGCTCGTGTTCGGGATCTTCGTGATCGCCGGGGCGCTGCTGCTCGGCCCCAACGTCGCCAAGACCCTCGGATCAGGAATCGTCCCTGGCCGGAGCTTCGATACGGTCACGACCTTGATCGTCCTGGGCGCCGCAAACGTCGCGCTGCTGCTCGCGAACCTCCTCAAGATGCCGCAGTCGACGTCGTGGGTCACCGTCGCCGCGATCGTCACGCTCGGCCTGCACCAGCGTGATCTGAACACGGAGATGCTGACGCACCGCTTGCTGCCGGCCTGGTTGGTGTTGCCGCTGGCCGGGTTTGTCATCAGCGCAGGCTTGATGAAGTATCTCTACCCGCTGGACGGCTCGCGCTTCGGCCTGCACAGCTGGCTCAGTCAACGAACCGGCGTGATGCGCGGCCTCGCGTTCGCCAGCGCGTGTTACGTCGCGCTCGCGATCGGCGCGAACAACGTCGCGAACGCGGTGGGCCCGTGCTCCGCGGCAGGCCTGTTCAGCGTGGGCACCGGCATGCTCCTGCTCGCTCCGATGTTCGGCCTCGGTGCGGGCGTGCTCGCCGGTCCTGCGAAGACGATCGCCCGTGATGTCGTCCCGCTCGGGCTGTTCGCGGCGACGATCTGCAACGTCGTGGTCGCGACGCTGCTCATCGTCGCCTCGTACATGGGGTTGCCGCAGTCTCTCGTCCAGATGAACGCTGCTGCAGTCCTGGGTGTGGCGCTCGTCAAGGAAGGCCACTCGGGCATGCTCGATGGCCGCGGAACGCGCCGCATGTTGATGCTCTGGATCGTGACCCCGATCCTCGCCGCGGGCCTGACCTGGATTGCATTGACCCTGTGGAGGTGATCGCGTGAATGACGTCGACCGCAAGGCTGGGCGAGTGATCGCCGACAGCGTGCTCGATCTGCTCGGCAACACGCCTCTCGTGCGGCTCGCGCGGCTCGCGCCGGCACCGAACGCCGAAGTGCTCGCCAAGCTCGAGTCGTTCAGCCCGGGCGGCAGCGTGAAGGACCGGGTCGCAGCGCACATGATCGCGCTCGCGGAGGAGCAGGGGTTGATCGATCGCGACACCACGATCATCGAACCGACCAGTGGCAACACCGGCATCGGCCTTGCGATGGTGTGCGCGGCAAAAGGCTATCGCTGCATCATCGTCATGCCCGACTCGATGAGCCTCGAGCGCGTGTACCTCATCAAGCGGTTCGGTGCCGAGGTCGTGCTCACCCCCGGCAAGCACGATCTTGCCGGTGCCGTGCGCAAGGCCGACGAGCTCGCGGAGAAGACGAAGAAGGTGTTCATGCCGCACCAGTTCGAGAACGCGGCAAACCCGGGTGTCCACATGGTCACGACCGCGCGGGAGATCCTCGCGGCGACCGAGGGCCGGATCGACGGCTTCGTGGCGGGCGTCGGGACCGGCGGGACGATCACGGGCGTCGGCAGGGTGCTGAGGGCCGAGTGTCCGGGCATCAAGGTCGTCGCCGTCGAGCCGTCGAGCTCCGCGGTGCTGTCGGGCAACAAGGCGGGTCGCCACAAGATCCAGGGCATCGGCGCCGGCTTCGTTCCCCCGGTGCTCGACCGCAGCGTGATCGACGAGATCATCTCGGTCTCCGACGACCAGGCGTTCGAAGGGATGAAGCGACTTGCGGCCGGCGAGGGGATCAGCGCAGGCATCTCGTCGGGCGCGGCGATCCATGCAGCGCTCGCGCTCGCGGCTCGGCTCGGAGCGGGCAAGCGGATCGTCGTGATGCTGCCTGATACCGGCGAGCGGTATCTCAGCGTCCAGCACTACTTCGAGTTCTGACCCAACCGCTCGAGCTGACGGCGCACGTAGGCCTGGCCCCGCTGGTCGCGCTGCCACCTCGCGGGCCGCCAGCCGGCGAGGAAGCGGCAGAAGTCGAGCCGCGCGAGCGGGTAGAGCGCTCGGCCTTCTTGCTCGACCGCCGCGAGGTCGACGCGCTCGGCGATCGGCCCGCGCTCGACGGCACCACGCAGCTCGCGGAAGTACGTGTCGAGATGGTCGTGCGCGATGCCATCGGCAGGCTCATCGCTTCGACCATAGAGGAGATACGCGACGTCCTTCATCGCGCAGCCGCGGCCCGTGTACTGGAAGTCGACCGCGGCGACCCGCCGGCCGTGTTCGCTGAAGCAGAAGTTCGCCTCCTTGGGATCACCGTGGAGGATCGTCTGGTACCGAGCCTCGGTGAGGCGAGCGTCGAGCCACGGGGCGAGCGTGCGCAGCGCCGGATCGCTGATCGCCGACAGCTCGTCGGTGCGGGTCGCGAGATGCCAGTACGTGCCCGTCGGCCACAGCTCGTTCGCCGGCGCATCCAGGAAGCGCGCGTGGAACGACGCGAGCCACGACAGGCAGGCATCGAGCCCCGTGGCATCCGCATCGTCGTGCCGGATCGCGAAGCCAGCCGCGTCGAGGTCCTCGAGAACGAACAGCCACTCGCCGCCGACGCTCCGGCTGCCATAGAGGCGCGCGACGCGACAGCTGTCATCGCAGCGCGCGGCGAAGTCTCGATAGAACGTAGCTTCGACGTCGTACGAGCGGCGCTTGCGAGCATCCGAGATCGTCGCCTGCGCGGCAGCGGGTGGCCGCACCCACTTGACCACCGCGGTCGGCGCGACGCCGCCGTCGAGCTCGACGCGAAAGAGCTCGCCGTAGCCGCCCCACAGGGACTGCAATTGCGCGCCGCGTCGCGCGCGACGTGCACCCGTGACCGCGGCGATCCACTCGAGCACGAGCGCGACCGTAGCAGCAGTCACGGTCGATAACGCATCCAAGTACGCGCACGCGACGTCGCCTGTTATGGTGACCTCGTGTCCACTGTCGACGAGATCTGGCCTCAGCGCTTGTGGCTCGTACGGCACGGGCAGAGCGCCGGCAACGTCGCGGCGTTCGCAGCGGAGAAGGCCGGTCTGCCACGGATCGACATCGAGCATCGCGATCAGGATGTTCCGCTCTCCGAGCTCGGACGGCAGCAGTCTGCCGCAGTCGGGCGCTGGTTCGGCGCCCAGCCCGAGCACGAGCGGCCGACCGTGGTCGTGTGCTCCCCGTACGTGCGCGCGATGCAGACCGCGGAGCTCCTGGTGCAGACCGCAAGGCTGTCGCTCGCGGGGCCCGTCATGGACGAGCGCGTGCGCGAGAAGGAGCTCGGCAGTCTCGATCGCTTCACGAAGGCGGGCATCGTCGCGCAGTTCCCGCAGGAGGCAGAGCTGCGCGGCCGCGTGGGGAAGTTCTATTACCGGCCGCCAGGCGGCGAGAGCTGGTGCGACGTGATCCTCCGCCTGCGCAGCTTCGTCGACTCGATGCAGCTGCAGTACCGCAACGAACGTGTGCTCGTTGTTGGCCATCAGGTGATCGTGCTGTGCTTTCGTTACGTGCTCGAGCGGATGACCGAGCGGCAGATCCTCGACATCGATGCCGCGAAGGACGTCGCCAACTGCTCGGTGACTTCGTATGCGCTCGGTAGCGACAGCGAAGGGCGCCAGGGCCTCGAGCTGACCGACTACAACTTCGTCGCTCCGCTGGAGGAGTCCGATACGCCCGTGACCAAGGCACCCGACGTGAAGCCCTCGTGAAGCGAGCCACCGAGATCACCCCGGCCCTGCTGCGACGGTGGCGGTTGCCCGCACTCGACTCTCGCCTTGGAAAGGTCGCACGCGGCAAGGTGCTCGTCGTCGGCGGCTCTGATGAAATCCCAGGTGCGGCAATCCTCGCGGCAACCGCTGCGTTGCGCGCAGGGGCAGGAACGCTCGTGATTGCGACGAGCGCAACTCTCGCGGTCCACGTGGCGGTCGCGGTGCCCGAGGCCCGCGTGATCGGGCTGCGGACGACGCGAGCCGGTGAGCTCGCAAAGGGCGCCGTGACCAAGCTGCGCGAGGTTGTCGACGGCTGCGATGCCGTGCTGATCGGACCTGGCATGCGCGATCCGCGTGCTGGGCAGGAGCTCCTCGCGGCAGCGAAGCGTTCGCCCGCGCTGTTCGTCGTGGATGCAGGGGGACTCGATGGCCTCTCGAACGCGCGCGCCGCCTCGCGTCCGGTGAACACGGTGATCACGCCGCACGCCGGCGAGATGGCGAGGCTCCTCGACATCGGACCTGACGAGGTCCTGGCGACTCCACAGGCGATCGCGATCCGCGCCGCAGAGCAGCTTCGCGTGATCGTCGTGCTCAAGGGGCCGGTCACCTACGTCGCGGCGCCCGACGGCACCTGCCTGGTCAACAGGGCCGGGAACCTCGGCCTCGGGACCTCGGGGTCCGGAGACACGCTCGCGGGCGTGATCGCTGGACTCGGTGCACGGGGTGCATCCCCGATCCAGGCTGCTGCGTGGGCGATTCACGTGCACGCGAAGGCGGGCGACGTCCTGGCCCGGAGCGTCGGACCGCTCGGCTATCTGGCGCGAGAGCTCCTCGATGAGATTCCGCGGCTCGTCGGTACGTACGCGAAAGCCCCACGTCGTAACGCACGCCGATCCTCGTAGACACGGCATTCCGCCGCCGGTTGCAGCCGTCGCGACAAGACTCGCCGTGCGTCGCGCCTTACGGTTTCCTGACACGCAACGCAGACCGATAGGGCTTCCCGCGCGTCAGGGTGATCCAGCGCCGTATGCACGGCAGGAGGAACCATGAGCGGAATGTCCCGTCCCACGAAGAAGCTCGGAAGTTGGTTGCGCCGTCACAGTCTCACCCTGGTCGCCGCGCTCGGTGGCGCTGCCGGTGTTGCGTATGCGGCAGGCTGGCACTCGCCGTCGACGGCCCGGGCCACGGCAGTCGAAACCTCGACCATCGCGATCTCGGCCGCACCCGCGCCAGAGGCTGTGCGCGACGACGTGCAAGACACCGTGCAGATCGCGCTGATCCTCGATACCTCGAGCAGCATGGACGGCTTGATCAACCAGGCGCGCTCGCACCTCTGGAAGATCGTCGACGACATGGGGAAGATGACCCGGGTCGTCAACGGCAAGACGCGTGGCGTGAAGATCGAGCTCGCGCTCTACGAGTACGGTAACTCCAGGATCTCTCAGGAAGCGGGCTTCATCCGCCAGGTCCTCCCGCTCACGACCGACCTCGACAAGGTCTCGGAGGAGCTTCACGGTCTGTTCACGAGCGGCGGCTCCGAGTTCGCGGGGCAGGCGATCGAAACGGCGGTCACGTCGCTGCAGTGGTCCTCGGATCCCGCGGCGATGCGGTTTGTGTTCGTCGCCGGCAACGAAGGCTTCAACCAGGGGACCGTCCGGGCCGAGACCGCGATGGCGGCCGCCGCCGGCAAGGACATCACCGTCCAGCTCATCTACTGCGGCCACGAGGACACGACGTGGGAAGCGGCCGCGAAGCTCGCCGCGACTGACCTCGTCAAGATCGAGCAGAACCACGTCGCGGTGCACATCGCGTCACCGCAGGACGCAGAGATCTTGAGCCTCGGGAACGAGCTGAATGGCACCTACATGGCGTACGGCGCCGAGGGCAGGGCTTCGGTCGAGCGCCAGTCCAAGGCGGATGCGTCGTCCGCGAAGCTCAGCCCGAAGGTGGCGCTCGAGCGCGCGCAGCTCAAGGGCAAGAAAGCTTATCGCAATGACAACTGGGACGTGGTCGACGCCGTCGAGAACAACCGCAAGTTCCTCGAGCAGGCTCCCGATGACAAGCTGCCCGCCGCACTCCGCGGCAAGTCGCTCGCCGAGAAGCAGCAGGTCGTCGCGGACAATGCGGCGAAGCGCGCCGAGCTGCAATCGAAGATCGCGAAGCTCGAGGCCGAGCGCACCAGGTTCGTCGAGCAGAAGCGTGCGAAGGAGGGCGGCGCCGCGGTGCCGTCGCTCGAGACCGAGCTGATGAAGTCGACGAAGAAGGTCGCGACCAAGAAGGGATACAAGTGATGTACAAGGACGATGGCGTCGCGCGCGCAGAACGAGCGAGCTCACTGATCGACGAGATCGCGAAGCTCGAGCACCAGAAGGTCACCCAGGCTGCGACGGACCAGCGTCTGGAAGAAGCGCGACGTGAGCTCTCGACGTTGCAGGCGCCGCCGCCGCTGCCAGCGTCGACCAGCCCAGGTGCGATCGCACATCTGCTCGTGTTCGGGGTCACGGCCAGCGCCGCATACCTCGGCTACATGCTGCTGATCTGAGCGCTAGCGCTGCGCGGTCGAGACGCGAATCAGCGATGCGGCGAGTTTTGGCGCGCTGTGGATCGCGATGATAGATCCGTCGGCTGCGACCGTGGCTCGCAGGTGCGAGGTGCCCAGCTCGATGCGCAGCATCCCCTCTGTGAACTTGAACCCGAACACCTCGAAGGTTCCCTTGGTTGCCGCTCCACCGGCGAGCAGCTTGACCTCGATCGGCATCTCGGTCGAGTCGAGGCACGCCCCGGCCGACTTGACCAGCGAGCGCTGAACGCAGGCGGCGGCTTCGGTGATCGCGCTGCGACCGCGCGAGTGCTGCTCGGCGGGAGTCGCGGCCTGCGAGATCGAGAACACAGTCTCCTGCGCAGGTGTGGTTCCGTCCGCGGGCACCGTCAGCTTCCAGGTGCCCTCGATGGCAGCGCGCATCTCGTCCGCGCCGTAGCGGAAGCTCTCGTCGCCGCACCCGAAGAACGGGTTGAGCACGAGCGCCGCAATTCCCACCGTACCCAGGAGCGCCTTCTTGAGCATGACGCGATGATCGTAGCGCGCGGCACCTTCGCGGTCCACCGGCGCTTTCTCGGTATCTAGCTGTCGATTCCGAGTCAGCGTGGTGGGATCACATCCGCGCTGCGGCGGCAGGAAGCACGACGCGGCAGTGGTCGCAGCCCCACGCATTCGATTCGCGAAGCCAGCGACCCGGGCCCTTGCACGTCGCGCAGGCGAGCGGCCGCATGACCGGGACGTTGCAGCGCTCGCAGTGCCAGTGATTGTCCGGCAGCTTCCACTTGGTCGCGACGCCGCAGGTGCAGAGCGGAGCTCCGGGGCGGGCAACCAGCCCCGTCGGACTCCCGCGAACCCCTCGCGAGATGAGGACGATCAGGATCGCGAGTACGAGGACGACGAGCGCACCGAGCAACCTCTCCGGGATGTCGATGTGAGCGAGCAGGAGGTGGCCGAGCTGCATCGCCTCTAGGGTAATGCATTGCGGCGGCGGCGGCGGGGCCACATGCCGAACAGCGCGATCACGGCGAGTGCCGGGTAGGCAGCCGCGGATCGATCTGCGGAGCAGCAGCCACCCGGGTCCGTGCCACCACTGTCGCCATCCCCACCACCGCCAACCGGGCCGGCATCCGGGACCTGCGGGCATGCACCTTCACACCGCTCGTACGCACCGACGTCGTGTCCGCCGCCTTGCGGCCTGACCACCCCGTCGCGATCGCTGTCGACGGCGACCGTCACGCCTTGGTCGATCGCGGGCGAGCTCGCTGCGAGGTGATAGTCATGGTTCGCGGCATCGATGAACGCAGTGGGCTGCACGGCGAGCGAGCCCGACGTCGCGGACAGCTGCGCAGGCAAGCTCGCAGCGAGCACGAGCACGTTCTTTCCATCGATCACGGTCGCGCTCGACGAGGCGGCCTGGAAGGGTTGCGTCACGTCGGCGCCAAGCGTCGAGCTGTAGATCTTCGGCGCGACGATGTTGTCCTCGTAGCGAACCGCGGTGTCGACGTCGTAGATCACGGCGTTGGTCACCGTCACGGTTGCCGGTCCGCGGAGACGAAGTGCGATCTCCGAGTCGTAGATCGTGACTCGATCGAGCGTGACGTCGACCGACTCCTTGAGGTTGTACGCCGCCATGTTGCCGATCAACCCGGCGCGAAACCCGTACGCGATCGTGTCGCGAATCGTGAGCCGCGGTGTCGATCCGACGAAGACCTTGGTGTCGACGGCGTTCTCGCCGGCGACCGTGCCCGCCGGGAATCCATTCTCGGGAGCGGGTAGTGGCGCGAGCCAGAACCGACAGCCTTCGATGGTGAT
>JACCQV010000545.1 GCA_013813945.1 Deltaproteobacteria bacterium
GCCGACGCCTACGCTTACGCCAACGCCGGATCAACACAGCCGAACTCTGGGGTTAAGCAGGAGCTCCACCAAGCCATCGGTAGATGCTCGGTCATCGGGAGGCCGTTGTCGACCTGGACTGTCACACTCGCAAACGTCGGAGTGTCACCATTCGGGCGGTCCCGCGGTTGCGATTCAGCTGCTCGGGTGCACGAAGTCCGACCCGCACACCGAGATGTCGTAGGGCTGCGGGCCGGTGCTCGTACGATAGAGACCGGTCCACACCCAGTAGGTCGTGCTGGGCTTCACCGCGAACGTCCTGAACTCGCCCTCCGTGGAGGAAGTCACGGAGGAACCCGCGATCGACGGGACCGCGGCCGGAAACAGGTACATGTCGAGGTCCGCTGCGCCGGCCCAGTTGACTCGGATCGACACCTGGTCGGTGGCTGCGCCTGTCGTGAACGCAAACGTATCGCGATCCTTGTAGCCACCGGCCACGGTAGCTTCAGCGAGCGTGGCGGTGATGCGGTACGTCGTTGTCGGGTTGATCGTGCCGTTCGGCGTGACTTCGGGATTGTCGCTCACCGCCGGGGTGAGAGTCTCCGGCGGCATCCCGGCCGCCGGCGAGAAATCGCGATCGATCACGTCGTTCGACGTGGTCGCAGTATCGAGGCCCTCCGTGTGATTTGGGGCCGCGGTGATCTTGGGGCAGCGTGAGGCAGGATCGTCCACGGTGATCACGATCTTGTACGTCAGCGGCGCTGTCAGTGCCGTCGCATTACCCGCCTGGATCGCGAACTGGTAGAGGCCGGCATCGAGGTTGCTCATGTAATAGACGTGAGTTCCGAGAAGGATCTGGCGATCCGTGAGGTCGGCGAAGTTCGCTCCCTCGGAGATCTCGAGCGTCACGTCGCGCATTGCCTCGAGCCCAGGACCCGATACCGTCACGCGCACAGGACCCGCGGGCAGCGTCACCGCGAACCCGTCGATGTCCACCAGTCCGTTGGTGGCGTTGTAGTGAGTGCTGTCGAGTTGGCCGCACAGCGTGATCGAAGTAGCGAGCGTCTTCCCGGTGGTCTCCGCCGTACTCGGCGGGGTCGCAAGGTCGTCATTCGTCGCATCCTGGAGCTCGCCGTAGTCACAGCCCGCCGGCGGTGCGGGTGCATCGAGCGGTGCATCGATCTCGATGGCGGCATCAGGGGTCGCGGCCCCGTCGTCACCACAGCCAACGAGTGCGAAGACGGCAACGGCCAGACAATGGATCGATCGCATGTCGACGACTCGACCATGACGGGATGTCCCGCGTCCAGGGCGCAAGTCACGCCCGTGTGGATCAATCCTTGTCAACCGAGCGCAACACCCAGCACACGACCCAGCCCGTACGTCAGTCCTGCCGCCGCCAGACCCAGGGCGAGCTGGCGACCTCCGGACACCCAGACCGACCGGCCAGTGAAGATCGTGATCGCCGCTCCGACGACAAACAACGCAAGACCACTGAGCACCACGCTCGCGATCACCGCCGACCAGCCCGAGGCGACCATGAACGGAATCACGGGGAACAGCGCGCCGAACGCGAACAGCACGAACGACATGATCGCCGCGACCTTCGCCGAGCCACCGAGCTCGTCGGGATCGATGCCGAGCTCCTCGCGCGCGAGCACGTCGAGCGCGGCGCCCTGGTCATCGAGAAGCCGCTGCGAGAGTTGCTTTGCCTCCGCCCGGGGCACGCCCTTGGCCTGGTAGATGAGCTCGAGCTCTTCGCGCTCTTCCTCCGGCGCCGCCGCGAGCTCGTCGGCCTCGATGCGTAGCTCGCGTTCCGCCAGCTCGCGCGAGCTGGTCACCGAGATCCACTCTCCGAGCGCCATCGAGCACGCGCCGGCGAGGAGACCGGCGAGACCCGTGACGAGGATCAACTGCGAGCTCGTTGTCGCGCCCGCCACGCCCATCACGAGCGCGAGGTTCGAGCACAGCCCGTCGTTCGCGCCGAGCACTGCCGCACGCAACGCGTTGCCGCCAACGTTGCGGTGCCTGCCCTCGACGCGTGCGAGCTCGCTGCCGGCCGCACCGGTCTTGCGCTTGAGGAGCGACTGCAAGACGCGCGTGTGCGAGCGCTCCTGTGCCGTCATCCGGGTGTGCGCCGTCTCGTCCTGCGACGCGTAGTCGTTGTGGCCGGCGGCCTCGTGCTGCGCAACGGTCGGCAGGATCATGCGTGAGCCGAAGCGCTTCGCCGTCCACAGCAGGACTCGCGCGCGCCAGCTCGGCTTGCGTGGACCTGGGTCGCCGCCGCGCTCGGCGATCAACTTCTCCCAGAATCCGACGTGCTTCTCTTCGACGGTCGCGAGCTCGCGATAGATCCTGGCCACGCCCTCATCAGGCTCGACGTCGGCCATCGCGCGGTACTGCGCGGCGCTGTCGATCTCGTCCTGCCGGTTCGTGCGATAGCGCTTGAGATCGGCATCGGACACGATGGTCACTTAGCACGCGCCGCTAGTCGTTGCGACGCCACAGTCGAAGAGCATCGGAGGTCCACTCGATCGTGTTCTGCGCTGCGGCCTTCAGCATCCGGTACATCGAGCCCTCCTGCGCGATTGTCTCGGGCGGCTCGGTCGGCGTGACATTCGGCAGCGCCATCTCGATCGACATCACGCCCCCCCCGACCTCGATCGTACGCTCCGGCGCGATTGTCTCGATCAGCGCCGCCATCCCGGTGTTCGACCCGAGCACCTCGCAACGGAAGCGCTCGAGACCGCGTTCGGCGGCGGCCGCGCACAGCCGGAGGAACAGCAGCTTACCGAGGCCACGCCCCTGCACCTCGTCCGCGACCGCGATCGCGGCCTCCGCGGTCGCGTGGAGCTCGGGTAACCGGATGAACCGCGCGATGCCGAGACCGACAGGGAGTGTGCCGTCGCGAGCTTCGTGCAGCGCACCGAGGGCGAAGTGGTCCTCCTGATCGACCTCGGTCAGGTAGCGCAGCTCGTCCGCGCTCAGCGTCGTCTTCGACGTCAAGAACCGCGCGTAGCGGGACTCGGGCGACCAGCGCGCGAAGCCGGCCTCGAGCAGCGCCTTGTCCTCGGGAACGAGCAGGCGCAGCACGACCCTGGTGCCGTCGCGCAGCGTCACTCGTTCGACGTAGTCGGCGGTGAAGTGCCGCGGCGATTCGCCCACGGCTCTCGTTTATCACGCGGCGACGACGAAGAACCGGGAGCTATCCACGGACGGCTCATTGAACAGCGGGCGCTGGTGGGTGGCGGCATCGAGCACGGGCGTCGGCACCGGGAGCTTGGCGCGCTCGAGCAGGACGATCGTTCGGCCAGGCCCGATCGCATCGACCAGGACCGAGGGGGGCGCCCAGTTGAAGCCAAAGCCCATGATTCGATCGATATCACGCGGCCGCTCGACGACGGTGCCGACCAGGCCAAGCCCGTACGAGATGTAGCCGAGCATCACGGTCCGCAAGATGTCGGCTTCCTTACCCTCGGCCGTGCACAGCACCTCCATCGCGTGACGATAGCCGTTGTTGCTGCCGTTCGTCTTGCCGTCCTTGATCGCGGCCTTCATCTTCTCGACGAACGCGGGCACCGCCGGCGAGATCTCCGCCATCGGCCGGTAGCTCCCGGTCTTGGGGTCGAGGACGAAGTGCTTGGCGTCGGGTCCCTTGCCCTCGACGCGGAAGAATCCACCCTTGTCGCGGGTCTTGCGACCGAGGTGACCGCGGTCGATTCCCTGCTGCATGAACGCTGGGAGCTGGAACTGCGCATGCGCCATGTCGTGGGTGCTGGCGTGCAGGTTGTCGACGATCGCCTTGTGAACGTCCCAGCCCACGAGATCGATCGTGGCGAGCGGCGGGAGCGCGCGACCGGTGTGGGGACCCACGAGCTGATCCATGAACGCGACCCCGTGCTCCTCGGCGAGCTGCGCGACCTCGTTGAGGACCTTGAAGCCGAGGCGATTCCCCGCGAACGCCGGGGTGTCCGCGGTCTCGATGACCTCGCGGCCAACCACCGAGGTCAGGAACTCGCGAACGATGGCCACGACGCCTGGATCCGTGCCGGCGTGGGGGATCAGCTCGCAGCCCACGATCACGGTCGGGGGATTGAAGAAGTGAATGCCGAGGAAGTTCTTGCGCAGGCTCTCGGAAAGCCCGGCACACATCCCTGCGATCGACAGGCCGGAGGACACCGTCGCGACGATCGAGTCCGCGCGGCGGAGCTTGTCGATCAACGCGAACATCTCCCGCTTTGCATCCTTGTCCTCGGAGACCGCCTCGAAGATGAGATCCGCGTCGGCGAGGGCGAGGCCCAGATCGGACGCGTAGGTCCCGCACTGGACGATATGGGCGGACGCCTTGCCCTTGGTCAGCTGCTCCGCGCGTGCCTTGCCGGCCTCTGCCTTCTCGATCGTTCGAGCGAGGAACACGGTCGGGATTCCGGCAGCGGCGAACACCGCACCAGAGCCCGACCCCATCGCACCGTTAGCTCCGAGCACGACGATCTTACGGATGGATCTCATGTCGACCTGGTCAGCAAGTCTCGTACCGTTCTCGCGTGGCAGTTCCGGGTAGAGATGTGTCGCTCGACCATGCAGTTATCGTCTCGTTCGCGTGTCGGCGACGCCCGAGACACCGTGCGGAAGTGCTCGGGCGCGCGCTAGAACGTCAACCGGAACCCGATACGGGCCGATGTGGGTGAATAGCGGCTGGTCGCCTTTCCAAAGTTCGGATTGCGCGCCGTCGGGACACCGGTCTCGTTGCCGGTGGAGTCGATCGTCTTCGCCCACATCAGATCCTCGTATCCGCCGCCGACGATCGGGTTGACGTTGTTCTCGCTGCCACCGCCGGCGCCCGGGGCCGTCCGCCGGACCGCGGGCGCATAGGTCTGGTCGGTGTCGAACGTGCCCTGATTGTCGTAGAGGTTGAACACGTCGAAGTAGACCTCGGCCGTCATGGTCTTCGAGAGCTTGCGTGCATAGGCGAGGTGGACATCGATTCCGTGCTGGATCTCGCTGCGCCCCATGACTCCGCGGGGCAGCACGAACGATTCGTCCGGGCCGTAGAGGTAGTGCGCGCCAAGTGCGCTCTTCGGGACACCGGAGACCATGCGGATGCGTCCGCCGAAGGTCAGCGCGTTGTTCTCGCCGAGGTCGAACTTGTAATGCCCGTCGACCTTCACCGAGTGCGGGCGATCCTGCGGCAGCTTCCCGGTGCGGTTCGCGAGCAGCTCGATCAGGTCGTACTGCGACGAGATGTTCGGATCGATCTGCCCGTTGTCGTAGGACAGCGAGCCCGGGTAGTTCCCCTGCGTCCGCGAGTACGTGTACGACGCCTGCGCGAACAGGCCCTTCGAGAACTGGCGCGCGAGGTTGAGCTCGATCGCGTCGTAGCGACGAAGAGGCCGATCGAAGCCGCGGATGCCCTTGTACAGCGTGAGCTGGCGCTCGAGCCGGCCGCGCGTCACGGCGTCGTCGGTCCGTGCGATCCGCTGGAGCAGCTTGGTCTCTTCCTCCTTCGACCACTCGCCGGGATTCGCGATGATGTACGTGCTGGCTCCATCCGTCGACACGTCCTCGATCACGCGCCCGAGCTGGCGGTTCTGATACGTGATCCCGAGCTTGAGGTTGTCGGACAGCTGGTACTCGACGCCGGCGAGCACCTCGTCCATGTACTGGGCCTTGATCCCGGGCGCCACCAGCACGCCGCTCGACCCGAGCAGCGTCTCCTGGGTCGCCGGGCCACTCGGGGTGAGGCAACCGACTCCATCGGGGCCACCGATCCGTGGATCAGTCGGGCCGCACGGCTGGCGTCCCTGACCGCTCGTGAACGTCTGGGTGAAGCTGACCTCGCCGCCGAACGAGCGATCGTTGATGTCCATCGGGATCGACTCGTAGAACCGTCCCCACGAGCCGAAGATCTTCGACGCGCCGATCTTCGTTGGATCCCAGATCAGGCCGAGCCGCGGGGCGAAGTTCTTGTCGAGCGTCATCGCATCCTTGCCGATCTTGTTGCCGGTCAGCGGATCGTCGGTGCCCTGGAGGTTCGAGGCGTAGCGCAGCCGCTGCTCCTCGTAGCGAACGCCCGCATTGAACACGAGGTTCGGGCGGATCGCCCACGAGTCGCGGAGAAACGCGGCCCAGTTGATCGTCGAGCCGACGATCGACGTGCCGGGCGCGCCGGGTGTGCCGGACAGGAAGTCACACGCGTAGGTCTTGGTTCCGGCCATGCCGTTGCCGCCCATCGCATCGGCGGTGCTGCACATCTGATCGAACCGTGGATCCTTGTCTCCCGCCGGCGCGAGCTGCACCCAGCGTGTGACCCGGATGCTGTTGCCGACGTCGTTCTGCAGGAACGCGCCACCCGAGTACAGCCGTGATGTCTCCTTGGTGTCGCTCTCGAAGTCGAGCCCGACCTTGAGCTCGTGCGTGCCGGCGGCGCGGAGCCGCTGCGTCGCCGTGAGGCGCGCCATCCGGCGATCCTCGCTATCCCGCGAGATCGAGCCGGGGCCACCGATCGCGTAGGACACGGTCTCCATCGGACAGTTCGTGATCGCGGAGTATGGATCCCCTGCGCCGCCGTCGGTGCAGCCGGCCGCGGTCCGTGCGGACTCGCCGCCGAGCCCTGACCACGTACCGAGGTTGCCGCCGCGCAGGATCTGCCGTGGCTGGCTGTCGAGCGAGGGATCGATCGATCCAGAATTGGACGTCGAGCGATGCCAGGCCACGAGCGCTTCGACCTCGGTGCGATCCTCGTTGAGCTTCGAGGTCCAGCGCAGCGCAGCGTCGGTCGTCAGCCCGTCGGAGCGTCCGCCCGACGACGGCAAGCCATAGAGGCCCGGTGACTCGCCGCGCGACGGCACCGCGATCATGCTGAGCTGCGCCTGGTCCTTGGGGCTGACCGCGAGGTTGAGCTTGGCGAGCGCGGAGTACTGCTGCGAGCTGCCGGAGCGCACATCGCGGTCGAGCTCGTCCGTGATGTAGAAGCCCGTCGCCGGATCGACATCGGCGGTGCCATCGGCGTAGCCACCCTGGGACGAGAGCCGTGGATCGCAGCCCGAGAGCTCACCGCTGGGCAGGAGCTGGCGGCAATCGGTCTGCCGCTTCGTGATCCTCGTGTAGTCCGTGCGCGCGAGCTGCGGCGCGAACCCGACATAGAAGAACAGCCGGTCCTTGAGGATCGGTCCGCCGAGCTCGACACCGAAGTCCGCCGAGTAGGCGCGATTCGATTCGACGTCGATCGACGACGCGTTGACCGGCGTGGACTGTCCACGCTTGGCGAGAAAGCCCGGCGACATCGTGCCGAACACCGAACCACGAAACGTGTTAGATCCGGACCGCGTGATCACGTTGACGATGCCTCCGATTGCACGGCCCCACTCGGCGTTGTAACCGCCGGCGATCACCTCGACCTCCTCGATGAACTCCGACAGGATCGGAGTCCCGACGGTGCCGTAGGTCAGGCCGGTGATGTCGATCCCGTCGACGAGGTACCGGTTCTCGAGCGAGGTCGAGCCCGACACCGCGAGCCCGACGCCGTCGTTGTGGGTGCCGGCCTGATTCCCGGCGGTGCCCTCGAAGCCGCGGTTCTGGGTCGGCACGCGCTCGATGTGCCTGCGATCGTACTTGCTGCCCTTGGTCGTCGAGTGCGGGTTGATCTGCGGCGGCGGTGAGTCGACCTCGATGATGGTGCCCGGCTGATCCGTGAGCCGGATCTTTTGATGCACTGGCGTGATGTCGTTCGCGCTGACACGGATCCCGCTGCGCGAGACCGTGAGGTCGCCGATGTAGAACGTCACGACGTAAACACCCGGCAGCAGCTCGGTGATCTTGTACGTGCCGTCCTCCTCGGTCAGCGTGCTCTGCGGCTCCGGCGACGCGCCGATCGCAACGACGGTGACTCCGGCCAGTGGTTCCTTCGTTGCGTGGTCGACGACGCGGCCCTGTACCGCACCCGTCGTCACCGACTGCGCCGCCGCGCTCCCCATGCTCGCCGAGATCGCCGCAACGATGATCCAACCCGTTCTCGAATGCATCCTTCATGGAGTAACGGACTCGATCGCCGGCGTACACGCGGCGCTGATCAAGGACCGTGACACATCGCGTGCGACAGTCGCCGGCGTGTCGCATCGCATCCGCTGCCTGTTCGCCTCGCGATGCGCGCACTTCGCAGCTGCGACGCTTACACTCGCTGCGTGACGACGCTGCGAACGCTGACTTCTGACATCACGAGCTGCCGCAGGTGCGCGCGGATCGTTCGCTGCCGAGAAGCCGCCGCAGCCGAGCCGGCACGGCGGTTTGTCGATCACACGTACTGGGCGCGCCCGGTTCCCGGCTTCGGCGATCCACGCGCCCGGCTGCTCGTCGTCGGCCTGGCGCCCGCGGCGCACGGCGCCAACCGGACCGGCCGGGTGTTCACCGGCGATCGCTCGGGAGACTGGCTGTACGGAGCGCTGCACCGGGCGGGCTTCGCGAACCAGGCGGCCTCGACCGCCGCCGATGACGGACTGCTCCTGACCGACGCCTACGTGTCCTGCATCGTCCGGTGTGCACCGCCCGACAACAAGCCCTCACCGATCGAGCGGGATCGCTGCATCCCGTTCTTCACGCGCGAGCTGACGCTCCTCCCGAACGTCCAGGCGATCGTCGCGCTCGGCGCGTTCGCATGGGACGGCCTGCTCCTCGCCGCCGCCCAGCTCGGTCATGCGCTGCCTCGGCCTCGCCCGAAGTTCGCGCACGGAGTGTCCGCGGCGATCGGCCCCTGGCAGCTACTCGGCAGCTATCACGTCAGCCAGCAGAACACGTTCACCGGGCGGCTGACCGAGCCCATGCTCGATGCCGTGTTCGCGCGGGCAGCTCACTTCGTGCGCTGATCTCGACGCTCGAATTTCTGAGGCGCATCGTCCATGGACTCACACGTTACTGACGCTCGCGTGGGCAAAGCAGCGTAGTTCAGACCGAAAGCTGGCGCGATCACTGCAGCCGGTAGGCATATGTCCGCGAGCTCGATCACCAGTGTCCGTCTTTCCATCGCCCTTGTCTTGCTCGCGCACGCTGGCTGCCAGTCAGCCACCGAAACACTCTCCTTCGGTGATTGTGCGGATGCGGGCAGCGCGGTCGAATTCGAGATGCTGTTTGCCGGCGACGTTTACCTTCCGGTTCTGACGAACAGCGGTGCCGTCATCGAGAATCAGGCACAGCTGGACGCACTTCTTTCAGGAGTGAACGAAGGCGATGGTCTACCGGGTGCCAGTGCATGGAACATCAACTTCGGCACGCATCTCGTGCTTGCTGCCTCTGCGTTCTCGCCGAACACATGCGAGATGACGCTGGACAGTTACGATGTCCGCAACCTCGGCGAAACGGTACGGTTGACCGTCCGCTCGACAGATCACACGGCGCAGTGCGAGGCCGTGTGCGATGCGCTCGGGCAGAGCTTGGTGATCGTGGCGATCGCGCGGACCAACCTGGAGGCCACGACGTGCGTGACGCGCACGGATACTTGCAACACGGGGGACTGAGACCGCGGCGGTGCCGCGGCGCCAAGATCGTGATCCTTCAATAGCGTGGGAGCTTGCGCGTTGGCTACACTGCACGCGCCATGTTGTTGTCCCCCGAGGAGCTCGCGATCGTTTCTGACGAGCTGCCTGTCGCGATCTGGATGGGGCGGGTGCCAAGCGGTGAGGTGGTGTACACGAACCGCGCCTTCCGGGAGGTCCTCGGTGTCGAGGCGCCAGCGGGGGCGGGGCGCGGCGAGTTCGTCGTGCCGTACGGCGTCCACCTGCCCGATGGGCAGCCGTATCCCGAGCACCTCATGCCGTTCGAGCGCGCCATCGCCGCGCGCGCGACCGTCGTCGTTGATGACATCGTGATCCATCGTCGCGACGGCCGTCACGTGTACCTGCGGGTGTTCGCGAAGCCGGTGTTCGACGCAGCCGGAACGATCACGCACGTCCTCGAGGCCTTCACCGACATCACCCGCGAGGTGGACTCCGAGCGGGCCCGGGTCGAGAGCGAGCGCAAGCTCTCGCGGTCCCTGCGGCTCGAGTCGATCGGTCAGCTCGTGATGGGCATCGCCCACGACTTCAACAACCTGCTGACGGTCACCACGTTGACGACCTCGCGCCTGCTCGGAAGCTCGCGTGATCCGGAGGTGCGGCTCGGGCTCGCCGACATCGAGACGGTCACGAGCTCGGCGATCGCGCTCGTCAAGAAGCTGATGTCTTTCGCCACCCGCTCGGCCCAACCGCTCGCGGCGGTCGAGCTCGGTGCCGTCGCCCGTTCGGTCGTCGCGATCTCCGAGCGCACTTTGGATCGCCGCCTCGCGCTGACCGCCGACTGTGGGACCGAGAGCACGTGGATCCGCGGCGATCAAGCGCAGCTCGAGCAGGTGCTGATGAACCTGCTCGTGAACGCGCGCGATGCGATCGATGGTACCGGTGCCATCACGGTCACGACGCGCGTGCGCGCGCTCGCGGCGGGCGAGGTCGAGACCTGCCCGGCGGGCACGTACGTCGTGCTCGAGGTCACCGATGATGGGGCGGGCATCCAACCGGCGATCCGCGACCGCATATTCGAGCCCTACTTCTCGACGAAGACGCGGGGGCCCATCAAGGGCACCGGGCTCGGCCTGTCGACCGTGCTCGGCATCGTCCGTACCCATGGTGGTTTCATCGAAGCCGTGCCCGTCGCTCCCCATGGCACGACGATGCGGCTCGCGCTCCGCTCGTACGAGCATGGGGCGGAGACCGCACCGACGGCGCGACCCACCGAGACCGAGGACGTAGCGGTCGTGAGCGGCCGAGGCGAGCTGATCCTCGTCATCGATGACGAGCCGCTGGTTCGGGCCGCGACCGCGCGCACGCTGCAGTCGCTCGGCTATCGCGTGGTGGAGGCGGGTACCGGCCGCGAGGCGGTCGAGGTGTTCGGGCGTCGGGCCCGCGAGATCGCGGTCGTAATGCTCGACATGGTGATCCCCGGGATGTCGGCGCGCGAGATCTACGGCGCGCTCCAGGCAACGCGTGACGACGTCCCCGTCGTCGTGGTGACGGGTTCCGCGATGAACGACGAGCTCGGCGCGCTGCTCGAGAGTGGCGTGCGAACGTGGCTAGCCAAGCCGTTCGAGATCGCGAAGCTCTCCGAGATCATGCACGCCCTCGTTCAGTGATCGGCATGCTCTCGGCTCTCGGCGCGACGGGATTGCTCCCGCACGTTTCCCGCGCGCGCCGAGCGTCGCGGCAAACGCCTTCGGCCCGTGGAGGATCGCCTCACGGTGGCCTTCTTGATGCCGAGCTTCTGCGCTAGCGGCATACCCGAGTACCCGGCCATGGAATGATCGTGCCACCGCAGGCGTCTCCATGGCGACAGGCAACGCCGAGGTTTGATCGTGGTCGGGTTTGACGGGACATGTGATCTGGCCGTGTGGTGCAAGCTCCTCCGGGACAAGGGCTGGAGCGGCCCGCGGATCGCGCGCGAGCTCGCGAAGAGCGAGGGCTACGTCAACAACCTGATCCGCGTCGTCGACCGCGCATCCGCGGCGGTCCTCCTGCGCTGGAAGGAAGAACAGGGCGGTGGCCTCGAGCACGTGTGCGCCACCGACTGGCTCGTCCAGGTCTGCTTGCTACCGCACGAGCTGCAGGACGCCGAGCTCGCGCGCCGGCTCTCGCCGCCGTCTCGGTGAGACCCCGAGAGCCACACCGCTCGAGGTTTGCTAGGCCTGGAGCATGCTGCGCCAGCTCGACCTGTTTGCGGCACCCAGCATCGCCTTCGACGCCGGGTTCGGATCGCTGCGGCGCCGCCTGCTCTCCGACGGCGCCTGGGTCGATCACCAGCCGGGGTGGGTCGCAGGTCACGACCTGCTGTTCGAGGAGCTCGAGCGCAAACCCACTACGGCGAGGAGCTCACGCGCACCACGGCAGCGCTCTACCGTGACGGCAAGGACAGCGTCGCGTGGCACGGCGACACGACCGCACGCGACATGGACCAGGCGATCGTCGCGACGATCTCGCTCGGGCAGCCGCGCCGGTTCATGCTGAAGCCAGCGGAGGGCGGCAGCTCGATCGCCTTGCCCGCTGGCCGCGGCGATCTGATCGTCATGGGCGGAACCTGCCAGCGCACCTGGCGGCACTCGATCCCGAAGGTGGCGAGTGCGGGGCCGCGGATCGCAGTGATGTTCCGCCCGGCGTGGTCGAAGGACTACTGAGCACGTCGCCTATGACTTGCGCGGCTTCTCGGCCGGCACGTCGGGCTCGGTCCACGGATGAGCGAGCGCGAGGCTGCGCGCGCGGCTCGTGAGTGCGGGTGGGAACATCGCGCGGTCGGCGAGTGCGTAGCTCTCGGCGAGCTGTGCGGTCGTTTGAAACCGGAGGTTGCGATCCTTCGCGAGCGCGATCGTCAGGAATGCGTCGACCTCCGGCGAGATCGGGCCGAACGCCGTGGGGCGCAGCGGCATCATGTGAACGACCGCGTAGAGGAGGGCAGGGGTGTCCTTCGCGATGAACGGGATGCGGCCGGTCAGGCAGCGATAGATCACGGCACCGAGTCCGTAGACATCCGCGCGATGATCGACGGGCTGTCCCTTCGCCTGCTCGGGCGCCATGTACGCCGGGGTTCCGATCACGGCGCCGCCGGTGAGGGTGCCCGAGTTGTCGGCGAGGATCGCGACGCCGAAGTCGAGAACCTTCCAGACGCCCTCGTCGGTCAGGAACAGGTTATGCGGCTTGAGGTCACGGTGCACGATGCCCGCGGTGCGAGCGAGATCGAGGACGCTTCCGATCTGGGTGACCATCGCGGCGAGCTTGCTGCCGGTCAGCTCACCGGTTCGCAAGATCTCGCCCAGGGTATGGCCGCGAAGCAGCTCCATCGCGAGGAACGGAATCTGATCCGTAGAGGAGCTGGCCTCGAGGACCTTGACCACGTTCGGTGAGTCGATCGTGGCGGCGATCCGGACCTCGCGAAAGAAGCGCTCGACGTGCTTTGCGTCGGCGAGCAGCTCGCGGCGGAGCATCTTGACTGCGGCCTGGGCACCCGTCTTGACGTGCATCGCGTCGTAGACCTCACCCATGGCGCCGCGCCCGAGGACGTTGCCGAGCTCCCACGATCCGATCACGTGCCCGCTGAACCGGCCGGGCCCGCCGATCTTGAGCGCACGATCCAGATCCATCTGGAGCTCCGCCACCTGGGCGTCACGCACGGCGGCGAGACGGGTGGCCTTCTGGAGCTGATCGATCGCGCGCAGCGAGCTCTTGCGCGTCAAGCGTGCGAGGACGAAGCACAGCGCGTAGAGCTGCTGCATCGTGAAGGCCGTGGCGATCAGCGCCTCGGTCGGCACGCCCGCGCGTACCGGGTAGAAGCCGGGATCCTCGATTGTTCCGCTGATCACGAGCGCGCAGATCAACGAGTGCGAAGCGATCGCGAGCACGCATGCGCCGAGGGCGCTCGCGAAGGATTCGCTGCGGCAGAAGAAGAACAGACCGAGCGACACCATCACCGGCGCGGCAGAGAACACGCCGACGTAGAGGATGCCGATCACACCGACCGCGATCGCTCCGAGCGCGATCGGGTTGAGCAGGCGCGCATCGAACTTCGCGGGCGGCGCGAGCCGGCGATACATCCAGAGCGAGCCGAGCCAGGTCACCCCGAGCACCGCGAGCAGGACCTTCGCGATTCGCGGGTTGCCGGGGACGATCAAGATCATCGGCACCACCCCGATCGCGATCAGAAGACCGAGCCGGAGGAACTTGCGTGTGCCAATGACCTCCTCGTCGTGCAAGGCGTCTGCCGCGGTCGTCATGATGGTCGGGAGATCCGTCGAGCGTTCGATCATGGCTAGTCCCACGGATGCTTCCGGATCAGGGCGTCGGCGCGCTTGCGGAGCTTTGGATCGAGACCGCTGGTCAGGGCCGCGTGCAGGCTCTCGAACAGCGCTTCACAAGTCTGGAACCGATCGTCCACCGACTTCGCGAGGGCGAGTGCGAACCAGCGGTCGATGTCCTCCGGGAGATCTTCGGTGAGCTCGCGCGGCCGCGTCGGCATCTTGTGAACGACGGCGTAGAGCAGGGCGGGCGTATCGGGTGCATTGAACGGGTGCCGCCCGGTCAGCGCGCGATATGCGACCGCGGCGAGAGCGTAGACGTCCGAGCGGCCATCGACGCGGCGGCCCTGAGCCTGCTCGGGAGCCATGTAGCTCGGCGTTCCGACCACGCCGCCCTGCGTCAGCGTGCCGGTGTCATCGGACAGTGACGCGACGCCGAAGTCGAGGACCTTCCATACTGTCGCGAGCTCGCCGATCCGATAGAGGTTCTGCGGCTTGAGATCGCGGTGGACCACTCCGATCGCGGAGGCCGCATCGATCGCCGAACCGACCTGGCGGACGAGCTGAAGCACGTCGACAGGCGGCAGCTTGGGATCTTCGCGCAGGATCTCCGCGAGCGTGGTGCCCTGGAGCATCTCCATCGCGAGGTAGGGCAGCTCGGCGGTCTCGTGCGCTGCCTCCAGGATCTTCACCACATGCGGCGAATCGAGTGCGCTCGTCGCCTTCGCCTCGCGCAAGAAGCGTGCGACCTGGGTCGGATCGGTGAGCAGCTCGCGGCGCAGCAGCTTGACCGCAGCGACCTCGCGCGTCGCGACGTGCACGGCCTCGTAGACCTCGCCCATCGCGCCCCGGCCGACGACGATGCCGAGCTTGTACGACCCGACGGTCTGGTCCGTGTAGCGGCCGGGTCCACCGACCCGCAGGGCGCGCTCGAGATCCTCGCGCAGCTCGTCCATCAGTGCTTCGCGTTGTGACGCGAGCCGGGTCGCGCGCTGCAGCTCGGCGATCGAGGTCAGCGAGACCTGGCGCAGGGCACGCGCCGTGACGTACGCGATCACATACGAGGCGAGCACGAACACGACGCCCGTCAGCTGCGTCGTCAGGTCGAGCTCGCGATCGGATGCGAGCACGCCCGGATCTCCGATCACGTCGCTGATCACGACGCCGGCGAGGATCACGTACATGACCGTGGCAAAGCCGAGGATCCACCGTGCGGTCCGCACCGCCTCGGTCCGCCCGGCGAAGTGGATCCCGATCACGATGATTCCCGGCGTCGCGGTGAACACGCCGAAGAACAGCACGGCGATGCTCGCGTTCGTGGCACTCATCACGGCGAGCCGGAGCAGCGCGCCGTCGGTGTAGTTCGCCGGATTCTCGAACGAGCGATAGAACCACCAGCTGAGCACGATCCCGACCACGAGCATCCCGCAGAACATGACGTTCATCGCCGTCGGTGCATTGAGGAATGGCACCGTCCCCAGCGACAGGATGCTGATGAACCAGCCGAGCTTGATGAACAGGCGCGTGCGATCGATCTCTTCGTTGCGGAGTGCGTCGACCGCGGTGGTCAGCAGCACCATCGATCCGGTCCTCCCGTCCTTCGTGCTCGACGACCGTCCGCTCTGACTCGGTGGGGACACCGGGAGCGCGGTCGCCGCACGCGGCGAGACCGCACTCATCGGGCGCGCGGGCGTGATCCGCTGCAGGGGGACGTGCGCACCTTCCGGGAGTGCAGCGACCGGTGGCGTCGCGACCTGCAATGTGACTTCGGTCGAAGGCAGGCTCTCCGTCCCCGGGATCTCTGTCGCCGGAGTCTCCGTCGCCGGGCTCTCCGTCGCTGGTGCCTCGGTCCGAGTGGGCTCGTCACCGGCGCTGGCGTCGTTGATCACAGTTGCATCGGCGCGCGTGGCCTCGCTGCCTGGATCGACCTGCAGGGGTCGGTCCGCGACGGTCCTCTCGTCGTCCCCCTGGGGCATTCGTGCGCAGTGTAACGCATGCGTGTGATGGGCTGCTCATCCGGTAGCCGGGTGCGCGCGCTGCGGGCAGGCTCGTCGCGTGCGCTACGCAAACAGGGTGTTTTTCGTAACGGGGGGCAGCCGCGGGATCGGGCGTTCGATCGTGGAGCGCCTCGTCGCCGAAGGAGCCCGCGTGTGCGTGGTCGATGTCGACCGGCAGGGCGGGGCAGATGTCGTGCGCGAGCTCGGAGAGCGCGTGCTCTTCGTCGGCGGTGAGATCTCACGCGAGCCGGCCGTTCGCAACGCGATCAAGAGCTGCGTCCGGTGGGGAGGCCGCCTCGATGGCGTGATCAACAACGCAGCCATTGCGGATCCGGACAGCGGGCCGATCGAGAAGCTCTCGCTCGCGGCCTGGCAGAAGTTCGTCGACGTGAACCTCACCGGAACGTTTCTCGTCACCAAGTACGCGGTGCCACACCTGCGGAAGACCCGGGGCTCGATCGTGAACCTCGGCTCCACCCGCGCCGTGCAATCGGAGCCTCATACCGAGGCGTACGCGACGTGCAAGGGCGGCGTCGTCGCGCTGACTCATGCACTCGCGATCAGCCTCGGGCCCGACGTGCGCGTCAACTGCATCAGCCCGGGTTGGATCGACACGCGCGGGCAGAAGCTCCGCAAGCAGGAACACGCGCAGCACCCGGTTGGCCGCGTCGGGCGTCCCGAGGATGTCGCCGGCCTCTGCGCGTGGTTGCTGTCAGAGGAGGCCGCGTTCATGACCGGGCAGAACCTCGTGATCGACGGCGGGATGACCCGCAAGATGATCTACGCGTAGATCGGGTCGGTCGGGACCCAGCTCGCTGCCGCCCTCTGGGTCTGTGCGAACCCGCCGCGTGCGCTAACTGCGCGAGGTGCCTTGCTCGCGTTGTGGCTCGTCAGCTGCACAACGGCTCGGCTCCAAACGAAAGGTCACAGCAATGAAGGCAACCAAGTTCATCGTTCTCGGCGGCGGCATCCTCGGCATCCTCGCGTTCTTCCTCCCGATGGTCTCGGTGCAGCGCGCCGACTTCAGCGGCACGGTCAGCGCGTTTCAGATCATGAAGGGCCTCGACGAGGCAGCGGGCGTCGACGGGCTGAAGGGGATCACCATGGCGTTCTTCGGGCCCGCGATCCTGCTCGCCTTGATCGGCGCCATGGGCGTCGCGCGCAAGAAGTTCGGCCGCGTCGCCGGCGCGTTCTCGCTGATCTTCGGCCTGATTGGCCTCGGGATCGGCTCGCTGCTCACCAGCGCCGCCGAGGGCGACTCGGGCATCGGTCTGACCCTGCTCCTCGTCACCGGCGCCGCCGGCGCGGTCGGTGGCGTGCTCGCGCTGATCAAGCCAGAGCGCGGCGAGGTCGCTGCCCAGTCGCCGCGGCTCGTGGCTGCAGCGGCCTGATCCGCTCAGCGCTTCTTCCAGCGGCGATCGCCGGGGTTCGTGAACGCACCGGCAACCTGCTTGACCGTGCGCTCGCGAACGCCGGCATACGCCGTCGCCGCATCGACGCGGATCTTGCTGTAGCTGCCACCGGCGGCGAATGCGAGGACCGTGGCCTCGAGTGGGGCGGCGTTCGCGAACAAGAAGTCACGCGTCATCAAGAGCGGCACGCGGGTCGACGACGGCACGGACTCCTCCATGTACGCCGCCGTGTGGCACGCGATCGCGATTGCACCCTTGGTCGTCGCGCCCGCCGCGGGCCATGTGTAGGGCGCGAGATCCATCAGCCGGTTGTGGCCGACCCACGCCACGATCTGTGCGGCACCTCCCACCTCGAGGGTGGTTCTGTCGGCGAGCGTCAGCGTTCGGGCCGCGCCGCCGGAGAGATCGGCGGCATACGCGGCGAGCGCGCGATCGATCGCGGTTCCGCGCCATGCGCGCACGACGAGATCGATCTCGAGCTTCGCAGGCGCTCCGCGCTTCCGCCACGCGGGAGGCGTCGACACGCTGCGGCGATAGACGTGAACGGCCAGGATGTCTGCATCGCCGGTTTCACCCGCACGCTGCGCGAGGACGCGTTTCCACCGGCTCGTGCGGCGCGCAAACCACGAACCAAAGCCGGGTGTCGTGCTCCAGTAGAGATTCGTCTCGGGATTGTCGCCGTTGCCGAGCTTCGCGTTGCCACAGGCGATGATCGTCTGCTCGCACAGCGGCACATGAACCTCGACGACGAGCGGCTTGCCGGCCGCGAGATCCTCGATCACGCGATCGGTGAGCCCCGCGAGCCAGGCGTCCTCGGTCGAAGGCGTGGCGTGCGCGGGCGCAGCGAGGGCAGCAAGCACGAGCCAGACGGCGATCCTCATGCGGAGAGGACACGCCCAGCGCCGCGATGTTTCAGGCCGTTTCAGCGAATAAGTCGGCCGCCTGGTGCGTTCGCGGCGTCCTAGCTCGGAAGCTTGCTGCGTGCCTCGTCGATCGCCGTGCGCGCGATGATCCGCAACCGCATCAGCCGGGCGCGTTCCTCCGGAGAGGCCTCGGCACGCCGCGTGTAGATCGAGTCCAGCCAGCGCAGTGCAGCGAACGGCGACGTCACTGCGATCGCTGCCGCCGCGAGCGAGAACGGGGGCGGTAAGAACGCGAACGAACCCGCGACGAGCCCGGCAGCCCACAGCGGATAGACCACGAGCGACGCGCCGAGCTTGATCGTCGAGGTCGCGTCGGGATCCGCCATGCGCGCGATCAATCGTGGAACGAAGTACGGGAGCGCGTAGAGCGCGAAGCCCGATGCGGCGAGTGGGGCGAGCGCCACGCGTCGCCACGTCGACAAGGGGGTGCGTTCCTCGAGGATCTCGCTACGTCCGGCGACCTGCGCGTCGTCGAGACCGGTGCGCTCGAGCTCCGCGTAATACGCGTCGACGTGCTGGGCGACCTGCGCGACGATCCGCGCATCGACGTTACGCAGCGTCTGGCTCGCGAGCTCGACCTGGCGACCGATGTCGCTCCACGCGCCGAGCGTTCGATCGCCGGCGTCGGTCGCGAGTAGCTCGGCCACGCGCGTGATCCGCAGCCGGTCCTCGTGGGTCTCGCCCTCGACGAGCAGCTCCTTGAGATCGGCCTCCATGATCGCGGTCGCGGCGCGCACCCGATCCTCGCCCTCTCCGGGCACGTCGGCAAACGTCCGGATCGGTCCCCACAGCACCAGGCAGCGCGAGCGGAAGTCGCGACGTGCATCGAACTCGAGTGCGACGGCCTGGAACGTCGGTGGCACACCCTTGCGCGCCTCCGCGGCGAGCAGCATCCGTGCGGCACCGCTACGCAGCGGCGCGAGGTGAGGCTCGCTGTGGCTGGTGCCTTCGGGAAAGATCAGAATATTTCCGCCATCGCCGAGGTGCGTGGCGATCTTGTCGAACACGTCGGCGTTGGCCGCGGCGTCCTTGGTTGCGTTGTCCTTACGCCGCACGATCGGCACCGCCCCCGCGCGGTTCAACAGCCAGCTGAGGCCCGGGACCGACCACAGCGTCGACTTCGCCACCGGTGAGATCTCACACGCGGCATCGGTGAGCACGACGACCGGATCGATCAGCGCGTTGGTGTGGTTCGACACGAACACGCGCCCACGCGTATCGCTCGCCGGCGGTATCCCGTGGCGTTCGATGTCGCGGAAGTAGAGGCGAATCACCCGGCGAAAGGTCGACACCAGCGCGCTCCGCAGCGCGCGTGGATCACGGACTTCCTCGGCGAACGGAAGCTGCACGCCTCCACGATGCCACGATTATCCCCAGACGAGCGAGCCGCCTGACCACGTGGTCATCGGCGTCATGTCGTGCTCGACCTTGCGGCCGTTGTCGGTGTGCGCGGAGCAAAACCAGCGCTCACCGACGGAGTTCTCGCGAACCACGACGCACATCGGGCACTGCGGCGACAGATCCGCTTCTTCGGGCATGCCGACGACGAGCGTCGGGCACACCGCCGCCTGGAGCACGCGATTGGGCAGGTTGTGGTCGTTCGTCTTCGGGTTGTGGAGGCCGAACTGCCCGATCACGATCAGATCGGACCGGATCTCGGCGGCGAGCTGCGCGATCTGCTCTTCGGGCTTGCCGGTGCGCACGTGGAGCCGAGCGCGCCAGTCCGTACCGTGCGTGTTGAAGGTCTCGAGTGCGGGGTAGACCCGGTCCCACAGCTCCTGCTTGAGCTCCTCGCTGCTCGGCCGCCGCTTCTCGCGAACCGTCAGGATGTGCAGCTCGGGGGCATCATGTCGCGCGGCCTGATCGAGCGCGTGCTCGAGCACGATGTCCGAGTACTCGGACAGATCCACGCCGACAACGATGCGGTAGCGCCGCACGCGGCCGAGAATAGTCGGTTCACGGAGTGGGGGACTCATGTCGGTGGAGGTCTGCACGGTGCGTGCCCGCGCAACTCCAGCAGCTCCGATCGACACCGAGCAGCGGCGCGAGCGCCAACGCACGGTCGCACGCCGGCGCCAGTTGAGTGACGAGTGTCGCTCGTGTCAGTCTCGTTCGGCGTGCCGGCGCGGGATCCTGATGCTGTGCAACTTCGCGCGGTGGCGCCGCTGGTCGTCACTGCCACGAAGCAGCTCGTCGCGCCCGTGATGCTCGTGAGTAACGGGCAGAAGACGATCGCCGTCACCTGCGCAGAGCTCCTGCGGTCGTGGGATGCGGGGCAGCTCTCGATCGCGACGCGGCTCGATAGTTCGGAGCTCGTGCCGATCGCGACCTCGGGCATGGGCCGGTATTCCGGCATCGGCCAGCAGATCGATCCGGACGCCGCCTCCTGTTGCAGCCTCAGCCGTGAGGATCACCTCCAGGCTATCGCCGGCCTGTCTCACGAGACATGTCGTGACGCAGCTGCTGCCAGGCTTTCGTGGTAACCGGAGCCGGTGAAGGTCGCAACGTGGAACGTCAACGGCATCCGCGCGAGGTCTTCGCAGCTGGTGCACTGGATCGACCGCGAAGAGCCCGACGTGATCTGCCTCCAGGAGATCAAGGCATCTCCCGCGCAGGTGCCCGAGCCCGTCGCTTCGATCGCGGGCTACCACGCGGATTTCCACGGTAGCGGCGGGTACTCGGGAGTCGCGCTGCTGCTCCGCGTCGCCAAATTTGGAGATGCACCGCAGTTCGTTCATCCACCGTTCGATCTCGAGAACCGGATCGTCGTCGCCACGGTGGGATCGATCGTGTTCGCTTCGGTGTACGTACCGAACGGCGGTAAGGACTTCCCCGCGAAGATGGTGTTCCTGCGCGAGCTGGAGGCATGGACGGGCGCGCTACACGCGAGCGGCCAGCACCTCGTGCTCTGCGGCGACTACAACGTCGCGCGCACTCCGGTCGATGTGCACCCGACCTTACGCAAGCTGATGATCGGGCAGCTCCCCCAAGAGCGCGAGCTGTTCGAGAAGCTGCTCGGCCACGGGCTCGTCGATGTCGGCCGTCACGTCGAGCCGGCCAACGACAGGTTGTTCACCTGGTGGGCACCGTGGCGAAACCTGCGCGAGCGCAACATCGGCTGGCGCCTCGACTACATCTCCGCGAGCCGCGCTCTCGTCGACGAGACTGTGCACTGCGTGCACTATCGCGACGTCGGGACCAGCGACCACGGGCCGGTGATCGCGCACCTGCGCGACACACCGGCGACCTGACGCGCTACTTCTTGGCGCGCGACTTCGGCTTGCGCGGCTTCTCACCGCGTCCCATGCCGGCCGCCTCGCCACTGCTCTCGGCATTCGTGGCCGTGGCCGCGACTTGGTTCTCTTCGGGGGCGGACGCGGTCGCTTCAAGCTCCTCGTCCTCCTGGCCGGGTTTCACCAGCTCCAGTGGGTCGGCATCGTCGTTGCGGGCTTTACCGAACCGATTGTCACCGCGCTCGTCCGCGACCTGCCACGCCTCGCCACCGTAACGGGGCCCACCTTCTTCGCGCTGTTCGTCGCGCGCGCGCTCGCTACCGCTCGGCTGAGTGGTCGCCTCCGTCGCCTCGGTGGAGCGTTCGTCCGCAGATTGCTTGTCCTTGGGTGCCATGGGTTCCTCCATATCCAGAGGAAGCAAGTGATGTGCCCCCGGGCGCGTGAGAGTTCGTCCGTCGGAGAATTCGTCACGCCACTGCACCACTGACGGTGACGAGCTCGAACCCGCGTGCCCGCAGCGCGGGAATGAGGAGGCGCACTGCTTCGATCGTGACCTCGCCGCTCTCGCGCGCTTCGTGCATCAGGATGATGCTGCCGGGCCGTGCGCGCTCGAGCACACGCGCGACGACCTCGCGCGCCGGCTTCCCCTTCCAGTCGTAGCTGTTGACGTCCCACAGCACGAGGCGCTTTGCGAGCCGCCGGAACGCGCGGACGGTCCACGGCGATCGACCACCCCACGGCGGACGCGCGAGCACCGGAACGATGCCCGTCGCCTGCTCCACCGCGCGATCCGTTGCACGCAGCTCGCGCTCGACACTCCGCGATCGCGCGAGCGGCAGGTAGCGATGGGAGTACGTGTGATTGCCGATCTCGTGGCCCTCGCGCGCGATCCGACGGACGATCTCGGCGTTCGCATCCACGATGTCACCGACGAGAAAGAACGTCGCGGGCGCATCGAGCTCCGCCAGAGCATCGAGTAGCGCAGGGGTGCGCACGGGATCAGGCCCATCGTCGAACGTCAGTGCCACGACCTGCCGGTCGCGCGGGCCATGCCGCATCGTGCCCATGAGCCAGTCGACCGGCCCACTGTATCCGCCGTAACACAGCAGATAGAGACCCACGAGCAGCGCGACGACGCCGAGAACCGCGACGACTGCGAACATACCCGTACAG
>JACCQV010000710.1 GCA_013813945.1 Deltaproteobacteria bacterium
GCGCCGTAGCCGCCACTTGCCTCCCGGAACACCGTCGCACCGGAGTCTCGCGCGATCTCGCACGTGCGATCGGTGGAGGCGCGATCGACGACGACGACCGAGCGCACGAGCCGATGCGGGAGGTCACGGAGTAGCGGGCCGAGGCTGGCCGCATGATCGCGCGTTGGTACGATCACGTCGATCAGTGGCGAGGACGACATCCGTTCCTCAGCATACGCGATCGTGGTACATCGAGCCTCGATGGCGATCACCTACAAGGATGCCGGTGTCGACATCGACGCAGGCAACGCTCTGGTCGACCGGATCAAGCCGCTTGCGAAGTCGACGATGCGCCCCGAGGTGCTCGGAGGCATCGGTGGGTTCGCCGCACTGTGCCGGCTGCCGACCGACTACAAGGAGCCGATCCTGGTCAGCGGAACCGACGGCGTGGGCACCAAGCTCAAGACCGCGTTCGCGGCGAACCGGCACGACACGATCGGCATCGATCTCGTCGCGATGTGCGTCAACGACGTGCTCGTGACGGGCGCAGAGCCGCTGTTCTTCCTCGACTACTTCGCGACCGGTGCGCTCGACGTCGAAACCGCGGCGACCGTGATCGCAGGTATCGCGGAGGGCTGCCGCCAGAGTAAGTGCGCGCTCGTCGGGGGCGAGACCGCAGAGCTGCCGGGGCTGTATCACGGCAAGGACTACGACCTTGCCGGCTTCTGCGTCGGCGTCGTCGAGAAGGCGCTGATCCGCCCGCAGCGCGACCTCGTCGCGGGAGACATCGTCATCGGCCTGCCGTCGGCGGGCCTGCACTCCAATGGTCATTCGTTGGCCCGCAAGGTCGTGCTCGAGGTCCTGAAGCACTCGCTCGACGATCGGCCGCCGCTGCTCGGAGGTTCGACGGTCGCGGACGAGATGATCCGGCCTACGATCATCTACGCGAGCGCGTTTGCGGCGCTCAAGCAGGCGGGTGTGCCGTGGAAAGCGGCCGCACACATCACGGGCGGTGGGCTCGTCGAGAATCCGCCACGGATCTTCGCGGATGACTCGCTCGCGGTCGAGCTCGATCTGCGGACGTGGGATGTCCCGCCGATCATGCAGCTGATCGCGGGTGCCGGGGTCACCGAGCACGAGATGCGCCGGACGTTCAATCTCGGCATCGGCATGACGATCGTGGTTCCCGTCGAGGCCGCGAATCGCACCGTCGCGCTCCTCTCCAGCTCGAAGGCACGCGTCATCGGCAAGCTCGCGCCACGCGCGGGTGGCGAGGCGTCGCGGTTCATCGCATGAAGCTCGGCGTTCTGGTCTCGGGGAACGGCACCAACCTCCAGGCCCTCCTCGACGCCGAGGCTCGCGGCGAGCTCGAGCCGGGGAAGATCGCCGTCGTGATCTCGAACAAGTCAGGGGTGCCCGCACTCGGACGCGCCGAGACGGCCGGCGTTCCGACGCAGATCGTCGATCATCGCGGCCGCGATCGGATCGCGTTCGAGGACGAGCTGCTCGCGGTGCTCGCCGCCCACCAGGTCGAGGCCGTGGTGCTCGCCGGGTTCATGCGTGTGCTGACGGCACACTTCTGTGACCGCTTCCCTCTCGGCATCATCAACACGCATCCGTCGCTGCTGCCCGCGTTCCCGGGGGCTGGCGCGCCGGCGCAAGCGATCGCACATGGGGCCAAGGTTACCGGCGTGACGATCCACTTCGTCGACGCGACCCTCGACGGCGGGCCGATCATCGCGCAGGTCGCGGTGCCGATCGAGCCGGGCGACGATGCCGCCAGACTTCAGGAGAGGATCCAGGGCATCGAGCATCGGCTGCTGCCCAGCATCGTGCGGAGCCTGGCGGCCGGAGAGCTGTCGTGCGAAGGTCGCCTGGTGACGCGCGCGGATGCACGTGCCGAGTAACACGTACGACCTCGTGGTCCTCGGTGACGACCTCGCCGCGCTCGTGTGTGCGACGCTGTGCGCGCGGCGCGGACTGCGCACGCTGGTGCTCGGGGATGATCGCCCTGCCCGCTACACCCTCGGACCGCACAAGCTTCCGATCGATCCCGTGATGTGGCCGACCACCGCGGGCTCTGCGAGCGAACGAGTGCTGCGCGAGCTGCACGCCGAGCTGGCGCTGCGTCGCAAGCTGCGCGAACCGAAGATCGCGGCACAGCTCGTCGCGCCGGATCTCCGCATCGATCTCGGTGCGGATCGTCTCGCGGGCGAGCTCGATCGCGAGGTGGGCACTGCAAGCGGGGCGGCATGGCTCGCGAAGTGGGACCGGGCCAGCGAGCTTGCGCGCCTGCTCGATCCGATTCTCGGCAGCGAACATGCCTTCCCCGGCTTCGGCTTCTTCGAGCGCCGTGATGTCGCCAAGCTCGCCGAGCGCGTCGCCGACGACTCCAACGCCTGGTGGACCGACGCGAAGTCCGATCCGCACGCGATGCTGTGGCGGCATCTCGCCGCGATCGCGATGCGTCACCCGGATCCACCACCGGCCGCAATCGCGCGCGCTGTCGACGCGTGGCGAACCGGTCCGTCGCCGTTGCGCGGTGATGGTGATGCGATGCGCGAGCTGTTCGTCGAGAAGCTGACCACCGCAGGTGGCGAGGTCCGCGCCGGCCGAGTCACCGAGCTCGGCGTCTCGTGGGGCAAGATCACGAGCCTCACCCTCGCGAACGGCGATGACATCGGCACGAGCCAGGTCGTCGCGAGCCGCCCACCCGCGGAGCTCGCGGAGCTGCTCGGCAAGAAGGCACCGAAGCGGCTCGGTGAGCTCGCCGCTGGCGTCTCGCTCGTCGGCTATCGCTACACGCTCAACATCGTGATCGACGAGGCCGGAATTCCGGAGCACATGGCCCCGACCGTCGCCGTCGTTGCGGCACCCGACAAGGATCCGTCGAGCGACGCCGCGTTCTCGATCCACCTCGGCGAGTCCGACGATCACGGGCGCGTGATCGCCACGATCGCGGCAACGCTCGCCGTCGACGGGGCGGTCGATCCCGAGCGGATCGCGCCGAAGTGCATCGCGCTGCGC
>JACCQV010000711.1 GCA_013813945.1 Deltaproteobacteria bacterium
CCGCCGTAGCCCATCGCGATGTTGTCGGCGATCGTCGTCGAGAACAGGAACGCTTCCTGCGGTGCGTACCCGATCTGACCGCGCAACGATGCGAGCGGCAGGGTGGTCACATCGCGGCCGTCCATGAAGACGGTACCCGCCGGGATGTTCATCAGCCGGCACATCGCATCGACCAGCGTGCTCTTGCCCGAGCCGGTGCGACCGACGATCGCCGTGATCGTACCGGGCTTGAGCTCGAGATGGATATTCTCGAGCAGCGTCCGATCGCCGATCCGGATCGTCAGATCCTTGATCTCGACGTGCGCGGGGGTGCCGCTCGCTGGCAGCGGCGGCCCGGACCCTTCGGGGATGTCCGGCTTGGTGTCCGAGAGCTGGGTCAGCCGTTGCCACGACACCTTGCCGCGCTGGACGAGCGCGAGCATGAAGCCGAGCGTCAGGGTCGGCCACACGAGTCGCGCGAGGAACGCAGAGAACGCGACGAGGTCACCCTCGGTCATGTCGCCGTGGATGTACGCGCGCCCGCCGAACAGGATCAGGATCGCCATGCTGAGGGCGGCGAGCGAGCTGAGGATCGGGCCGAGCTGGATGCGGACCGCCGTCGCCTCCATGTTCTCCTTGAGCAGCGTCTCGGACCCCGCGACGAACCCGGCGCGGCGGACTCCCTCGAGCCCGTACGTCTTGATCACCTGGATCGCGCCGAGATCCTCTTGCAGGCGCGACGACAGCGCTCCCAGCTTCTCCTGCACGGCGCGCTGCGACTTGTACATCCGCCGGCTCATCGCCTGACCGACCACGTAGATCAGCGGGAACGGCGCGATCGCGCACACCGTGACGAGCGGATCCGTGTAGAGCATCACCCCGAGGACCGAGACGAACGCGAGGATCGCGTTGCCGAGACTGACGACGCCGAAACCCCACATCGCGCGAACCGTCTGGACGTCGTTGGTCAGTCGCGACATCACGTCGCCGGTCGGGTGATCGCGGTAGTACGCCGGTGACAGCGTCATCAGGTGACCGAACAGGTCCGAGCGCAGGTCGTACTCCGCCGCGCGCGCCGCGTTGAAGATCCAGATTCGCGAAGCGATCCGGGTCGCCGCCGTCAGCGCCGCGAACAGGACCATCATCCCGACGAGCTGAAGGAGGTAGGTCTGGTTCTCGTGCGCGCGGACCGCGTTGACGGCGAGCCGGATCATCAGCGGGACACCGAGATAGAATGCGTTCGTCAACGCGAGCATCAGGACGCCCCAGGCGAGCGCCGCTCGGTACGGCTTCAAGTAGCCGAGGGAGCTACGCATTGTGCCGGGCACTGCCGCCTCTCTCTACCACCGATCACCGATCGGGAGAATTGCGGCGAGGACCGATCCCCGCTACCCGATCAACCTGGTCAGCCGAGCGCACGGCCCATCGCGCGATATTCACCACGGGCGGCGCGCTCGAGGTGGTTGTGCGAGATCGGGACGCCTTCGGATGCCGCCATGAACGCGGCGGCGAGCACGGCGTTCCTGATGTTGGCGCCGACCATCGCCGGGAACGCGCGCGCGAGCTTGTCGAAGCCGAGCGGCTCGGTGATCGGAGCACCGATCGTCAGCATTCGCTTCCACAGCTGTGCGCCCTCCGCTTCCTCCGGAGACTGGAACACGATGTGACTCGCGAGCCGGCGGCGCAGAGCAGGGTCGATGCTGGTATCGAGGTTCGTCGTCAGGATCGTCACACCGCCGAAACTCTCGATCCGCTGCAGGAGGTAGTTGACCTCGAGGTTCGCGTACCGATCGACGGCGGACTTGACCTCCGTGCGCTTGGCGAACAACGAGTCGGCCTCGTCGAACAGCAGCAGCGCGTGACCGGCCTCCGCGGCCGCGAAGATCTTCGCGAGCTGCTTCTCGGTTTCACCGACCCACTTCGACACGACCTTGCTGAGATCGACCTGGTAGAGCTCGAGCTCGAGCTCGCGTGCGAGCAGGCCCGCGACCATCGTCTTTCCGGTCCCGGGCGGGCCGCTGAACAGCGCCGCGACGCCGATGCCGCGCGGCATCTTCGACTTGAATCCCCACTTCTCGTAGACCTGGTGCGCGTGGCGGACGCGCGCGATCAAACCCTTGACCGCTTCGAGCGTGTCGGGCGGCAGCACGAGGTCATCCCAGCTCTGCTTGACCTCGATCCGCTGGGCGAGCTCGCCGAGGCTCTCGGCGATGTTGTTGCGAATACCGTCGAGGACGTCGGTCCCCTCGAGGTTGGCCGTGGGACCGCGCGCCTCCTTCAGCGTGCGCGCCGCTGCCGCGGCTCCCTGGATCCCGCCGGCGCCGAGCCGGTAGCGCAACGCGATCT
>JACCQV010000724.1 GCA_013813945.1 Deltaproteobacteria bacterium
TGCGACCGAAGCGCGCGCCCTCCTCGTCTGCCCAGTCGACGAGGTGCAGGGTCAGCGCCGGCGTCCCGCGTGCCTTCTCGCGCCGCAGCACCTCGAGCCCCGCCAGAACACCGAGGCAGCCGTCGAGCCAGCCACCACCCGGTACCGAGTCGAGGTGGCTGCCGATCACGATGCTGCGCGTCGAGCGGCCCGGTAGCGTCGCCCACAGATTGCCCGCGCCATCGCGGTGCGGGGTGATGCCGAGCTCCGTGGCGAGCTTCGCGGTGAACCACTCGCGCGTCTTGCGCCAGATCGGTCCCCACGCGACGCGCTGGGCGCCGCGCTCATCTGATGTGAGAGTGGCGAGCTCCTCGAGATCCGCGATCACCTGCTTCGACGTGACCTTCATGTCACGGAGCACGGTCGCATGGATCAGAGCGTGATGCGCGCGAGGTCGATGTCGAACACGGTATCGGTCTCCTTGTCGACGACCACGAGCGTGCCCGCAGCGGCATCGATCGCGAGGCCATCGATCGAGCGCACGCCGAACCGCTCCAGATCGTCGAGCAGCTCCGAGGTGCCGCCGAACCGGTCGAACCGCGTCAACCGCGAGCCCTGACCGAGCACGAGACCGACGTCGGGGATCGAGATCATGCCGGTCGCGGCGACATCGGTGCCGGCCGTGTGCCACTCGACGTCTTCGCCGGTCGCGAGCACGTAGCCGGCGACCTGCGCGTACTGGAACACGCCGGCCGCGTCGTAGGTGTTGGGCTGAGCGTAGAGCTTTCCACTCGCCGCGTCGTACGCGATGCCGTCGGTGCGCTGGGTCAGCGACCGCGGCGTCTCGTCGGGCAAGTAGCAGAACCGCTGCTCCAGCGTCATCGCTGTGGTGTCGAGCACGTAGCCATCACCGATCGCGGTCATCGCGAACGTGTTCGGGCCGATCGCGACGAGGTCGGTGAACGGGAGCTTGATCGGCGCCGTTGGCCCCGGGTCCGGCATCGCGGACATTGGAACGACCGCGACGGCGACGTCGCCATCGAGCCGGTAGAGACCCGCGGTCTCCTCGAACACGAAGCGCTGGCCATCGGGAGCGATCGCGATCCCGACCGGGCTGATGTCGCCGGTGGCCTGCATCGCGGCGCGCAGGTCGACGCGACCCAGCGGCGGCTCCGGATCAGGGCGCACCTCGTCCTGCGCGCAGCCGGTGATCACGACGAACAGACCGATGGCGAGTCCCGTCCTCATGGCGTCAGCATAGATCACACGGCGTGCCAGTTCGAGACCAAGTGCCCGCGCGTGATTACGTCGATGTGTCACGAGAATCTGAGGGTGACCTCGGAAATCCGCTCGTGAGACCGACGCGATGTGGTCCATCGCGGCACATCATCCGGCCAGTTCCCCGCTAGGTTTCGGCGCATGAACCGCACGCTGCTCACGCTCACGTTCTGTGCCGCCGTCGTCACCGGCTGCTCGAAGAAGTCCTCTGCACCTGCCGCAGAACCTGCTGCACCGGCGACTCCCGTCGAGCCCGCGCCCGTCGAGGCCGAAGCGCCAGCACCGCCACCGCCGCCTGCAGCAAAGCAGGCGACGGCGACCCTCGCGCCGACCAAGAAGTCCAAGGTCACGGGAACGATCTCGTTCAAGGAGGTCGAGGGTGGCGTCGAGGTGACGGCAGCCGTCGAGAACCTCACCCCTGGCGATCACGCGTATCACGTGCACGAGAAGGGTGATTGCTCGGCGCCGGATGCGTCGAGCGCAGGCGGTCACTTCAATCCCGGGGGTCACAAGCACGGCGCACCGGACTCCGAGGATCGTCACGAGGGCGACTTCGGAAACCTCACGGCCGGCAAGGACGGCAAGGCGACCAAGACGTTCGTGATGAAGGGAATCACGCTCGGCGATCAGCCGACATCGATCGCCGGCAAAGGGTTCATCGTTCACGAGAAGGCGGACGACTTCAAGACGCAGCCAACCGGCAACGCCGGCGGCCGCGTCGCGTGCGGCGTGATCGAGCTGACGCCCTGAGCGTCGCCGTGGCATGGTGCGGTTGGTACCGCATGACCCTCCACCAGCTGTTCGATCACGTCTCGAGCACATACAGCTACCTGCTCGCGGATGAGCAGACGGGTGAAGCCGTGCTGATCGACTCCGTGTTCGAGCAGCACGCTCGCGACGCGGCGTTGATCCGCGAGCTCGGGCTTCGGCTTGTCTACACCATCGACACGCACTGCCACGCAGACCACGTCACCGGAGCCTGGCTGATGAAGCAGGAGCTCGGTAGCCAGATCACGATGGCGCGCGTGTACGGCGCAAGTAACGTAGATCTCGCCCTCGACGGTGGCGAGGTCATCCGGTTCGGGGCCCAGGCGCTCGAGGTGCGAGCGACCCCGGGTCATACTGCCGGCTGCCTCTCTTTCGTTGCGGCCGACCACGCGATGGTGTTCACCGGCGATGCGTTGCTCGTCCGCGGTGCGGGCCGTACCGACTTCCAGCAAGGCGACGCACACCGCCTGTTTCATTCGATCCGCGACCAGCTGTTCACGCTACCCGACGCGTGCATCGTCTATCCCGGGCATGACTACGAGGGTCGAATCTCGAGCTCGATCGGCGAGGAACGCCGGCACAACCCGCGGATCGGCGGTGCTGCGAGCGAGCAAGACTTCGTCGGGTACATGACGAACCTCGGCCTGCCTCACCCCAAGCAGCTCGAGATTGCCGTGCCCGCCAACCTGCGCGCCGGTGAGCCGGCCGATGGTAGCGGCCTTCCCGCCGAAGACTGGGGCCCTGTGGTGACGACCTATGCCGGCGTCAAGCAGATCGCACCCGAGTGGCTCGCGCGGCATCGTCACGAGGTGCACGTGCTCGATGTCCGGAATCCGAGCGAGCTCGACGGCGAGCTTGGCCACCTCGTCGATGTGCAGCTGCTTCCACTCGACGAGCTGCGCGCGCGTGCCGCGGAGGTCCCCCGTGACAAGCCTGTGGTGGTCGTCTGTCAGACCGGAACCCGATCCGCGCTCGGAACGATGATCCTCGCCAAGGCGGGCTTCACCCGCGTCGCGAACCTGGCGGGTGGAATGCTGCGATGGCGGCAGCTCGGCCTCCCGGTCGCTCGTGATGCGTCGGAACCGTGCAAGGTTGGGACACCCCCGTCGTCGCCAATGCAACGTTCGGACAGGACGCGGATGTAGTCCTCGCTACTTGGCGGCGCGATGCGTGGCCACCTCCTTGCACTGGCCGCAGTCCATGCAAGCGACCGTCGATGCGCGGGGTATCTGGCTGAGTCTATTGATCGGGCTGGGAGCGCTCGTCGCCGACCCTCGGATTTCCGAGGCGTGCGGCTGTCTGTCGCCACCGGCCGTCTCGGAAGGTGACTACGCGGTCAACCAGCAGTCCGAGCAGATCATCTTCGAGGTCGAGCCCGGCTGGGTCACCGCTCACGTGCTGATCAAGTACGCGGGCAAACCCGAGTCGTTCGCGTGGATCATTCCCGTGCCGGAGATCCCGGAGCTCGCGATCTCGCCGGTGTCCGCGTTCGGCATGCTCGATCGGATGACCGCGCCCGATGTCGGCGTCTCGGTCGAGAACATCTGCCCGGTCTCGGAGTGGGCCTGCAAGTATCACCAGCAGCCGTCGTGCGGCGATCACGACTGGGGCTCCGATGGAGCCGGCGGCAGCTTCGCGGACGCGGGCACCGGTGATGCCCCGGGTCAAGGCAACCCGCCGGTGACCGTGATCAGCGAGCAGGTGGTCGGCGACTATCAAACGGTGACGTTCCGCGCCAACGAGGCGCAGGCGGCGACGCAGTGGCTGCGCGACAACGGCTTCATCGTCAACCAGACGACGTCGATCTACATGGAGCCGTACGTCCAGGCGAACATGGTGTTCATCGCAGCGAAGCTCGTCCCCGGTGCAGGCATCTCGTCGATCAAGCCGCTGCGCCTGCGGTACCGCGCGGCGTTCCCGATGATCCCGCTCGTGCTCACCGCCGTCGCGTCCGAGCCGCACCTCACCGTCACCGCGTTCGTGTTCGGCAACCAGCCGTTCCGGCCGATGGGCCACCCGGTGGTCGAGATCCCGACCGACCGGATCGCGACCGATCGCGCAGGCCGCCTGAACTATCC
>JACCQV010000553.1 GCA_013813945.1 Deltaproteobacteria bacterium
CGTTGACCGCGACCCGCGGGTAGTAGCGCCCAGGTTTCCGGAACAGCAGTGCGAGAGCTGCGCTGACGAGCGCGGAGCCGCCGAGCGCCGCGGCATGGATCTGCTTCGCGAGATCGTCACCGCCGATCGCGAAGACGATCAGGGCCGTGACCGCAGATGACACGGCGAGCCCCGTCATCATGCCGCGCATGCGCTGCGCTTCAACGGCGTCGAGTGTCTGCTCCGAGATCGCGATCGACGTGCTCGTGGCAACCGTCGGCTTCGCGATCGAGGTGCCGGGCTTGGATGTCGGTGCGGGTGTGATCGGGAGGGGACGATCGACGACGGTCCTCGACTCCTCCATCTCCCCCATCTCCCCAGTCTACAGCGCGGAGCTCAGCTAGGGCGTCAGTCGACCCATGCCTCGTCCAGATCGATCTCGATCTCGTCGTCACTCGCAGGGCCGACGGCCGCGAACGTCATCGGTGGCGTCCAGCGAGGCTTGCGCATCCGCATCGGCACCGGGGCAGTGGGAGTCTCGACGACATCGACGACAAGCTCCACCAGATCGCCATGGACCTCCGCAGCGGTCGGGCGCTCGGACGGATCCTCCGCCAGCATTTGATCGATCAGGACCGTGAGCTCCGGCGGCGCGGCCGGGCAGCGGGTGCGCAGGGGGACATACGCCGTGTCATCGGCAAAGGGCTCGACCCCGGACAGGGCCGCATACGCGATGACACCGAGCGCGAACACGTCCGCGCGGCCATCGACCGGCTCACCGCGTACGACTTCAGGCGCGTCGTAGGCCGAGGGCGGAAGCGGCGACATCGAGGACAGCGCGTCGTGCGTGCGGGCCATGCTCCAGTCGGGAATCGACACGGGAAATCGGCCGTTCGGCGTGAGCAGGATCCGGTACGGGCGAAGCGCGAGATGGAACACGCCACGGCGGTGAGCGTGGGCGAGGATGTCGGCGACGTCGCGAACGATGGCTGCGACCTGGACCGCATCCAGCTGCTGCTGCTCGGCGAGACTGTCGCCATCGATGCGCTCGATCGCGAACCACGGCCGACCGCCGGGGAGAACGCCGGAGTCGAACACGATGGGCATCCCGGGATGCTGGATGGCGGCGACGAGGCAGGCCTCGCGAAGTAGCTGCACCCCGAGCGGCAGCGAGTGCGCGACCTTCATCACGCTGCGACGGGGTAGGACGATGTGAACGACCTCGTAGAGCACGCCGGTTCGCGTCGAACCGAGCTCGCACTCGACCTGGTGAGCCCCAACCCGAACGCCCTTGAGTAGTGTTTCCACGAGATGAACGGATTGCACGGCGCGTGCCCTGGGATGAACGGCCTTTATTCGCGATTTGCCGTCGGCGATCACTGGGGACGGCTGTCCTCATGCCACTCGATCCCGTGGAGCGCTGGACTGTTGTCCTCGGCGATAATGTCGGAGCCACGCGCACGATAGGATGGCGCGCCGATGCTCCGCATCTTCAAACCCATCCTCGCGGGCGCGACGCTACGAGAGCGGTTGATCGCGTGCGTCGGCGCGCTCCTCGGCATCTGGGTGACGAGCATGGTGTGCGGACGCATCGCCTCGCCGGGATCGTACCTGCCGCTGATCGTCGCGCCGATGGGTGCCTCGGCGGTGCTCCTGTTTGCCGTCCCGGCAAGTCCGCTGGCCCAGCCGTGGCCGATCATCGGCGGTAATACGATCTCGGCGCTCGTGGGGCTGGGCGTCGGCTATCTCGTCGACGAGCCCGCGCTTGCGGCAGGTCTGGCCGTGTCGCTGGCGATCCTCGTCATGTCGTTCACACGCTGCCTGCATCCTCCGGGTGGAGCGGCAGCCCTGACCGCGGTGCTCGGCGGACCGACGGTGGAGGCCTGGGGCGTTCTGTTCGCGCTCGTTCCTGTCGCCCTCAACTCTGCCGTCATCGTGGCCCTCGGCGTCACCTTTCACCGGCTCGCCGGTCGTGCCTACCCACACCATCCGCCGCCGCCGGTCATCAACCCACACGGCACACTCGATCCACCCGCACAGCTGCGCGCCGGCTTCCGGCCCGAGGATGTCGATGCAGCGCTTCGCACCCTGCACGAGACCTTCGACGTGGGGCGTGACGACGTCGCTCGTCTGCTCCAGGAAGTCGAGCTGCAGGCCGCATTCCGCTCCTCCGGTCAGCTGAAGTGCAGCGACATCATGTCTCGCGACATCATCAAGGTCGGGCCGACGGATGCCGTCGAGTCCGTTCGCTCCCTGCTCATGGCGCACAAGCTCCGTGTGGTTCCGGTCATCGGGGCGTCGGGGCAGCTAATCGGAACCGTGGGGCTGCGGGAGCTGATCGGCGCCGAGGGCGAGATCGAACCGTGGATCTCCAAGGCCGCGACGGCATCGGCAGAGGACCCTGCCGTCGGCCTGATCCCGGCGCTCTCCAAGGGGAGCTCGCACGCGGTCGTCATCGTCGATGGCGAGCGGCAGGTTCAGGGCCTGATCACGCAGACCGATCTTCTGGCTGCGCTGATGCCGACGCTCGCCCGCGGCGTGGTTTGACCTACGGGGTCAGCGTGTGGACGCCGAGGTCCGATGATCTCGAGCTAAAAAGCGAAACCCGGCAGTTACGCCGGGTTTCTGTCGTCCGATCCGAGGAGCCACCCGGATTTGAACCGGGGATGGTGGTTTTGCAGACCACTGCCTTACCACTTGGCGATGGCTCCGAAGCGGAGCCGTTGTGTACCAAACGCTGCGCGAACGGTCAACGCGGAGGCCTGCGTAGCGGGTCCTGGTTCAGTTGCGGATCTTTCCGTGTGGCGTGCCTTCGCCGTAGCCGGCAGCGGTCTGGACGCCCACCTCGGCGCGGTCGTGAAACTCCTCGATCGTCCGCGCGCCGACATAGGTGAAGGCGGACTGCACCCCGGTGATCATCTCGACGAGCAAGGCCCCGACGCTCTCCTGGCCCTCGCGGATGTAGATCCGCGACGTCGAAATCCCCTCTCGAAAGAATCCCTTCTTCGCGCGCTCGAACGCATCGTTGTCGACATTGCGATCGTTCACGGCGCGCCCGCTCGCCATGCCGTAGTTCTCCTTGTAGAGCAGCCCGTCCTTGTCCTCTTTCACGTCGCCGGGACTCTCGTACGTGCCGGCCAGAGCGGTGCCGACCATCACGCGTGCGGCGCCCGCGGCGAGGTACAGCGCGATGTCGCGCGGGTGCTTGACGCCCCCGTCCGCCCAGACGTGCTTGCCCTGCGCGCGCGCCTCGCGTGCACACACGAGGACCGAGGTGAACGTCGGCCGACCAGCGCCGGTCTGCATCCGCGTCGTGCACATCGCCCCGGGACCGATGTTGACCTTCACGACATCTGCGCCGGCCTCGAGGATGGCCTTGGTCCCGGCGCCCGTGCAGACGTTTCCAGCGATGATCGGAACCCGTCCACCGACGACGGCCTTGACGGCCTTGATCGTCTCGAGCATCCGACGCTGATGGCCGTGCGCGGTGTCCAGCACGATGGCCGAGACGCCGATGTCGAGCAGCTGCGCCGCGGTCTCCGGCGCCTGCGACGAGATTCCGACGGCCGCGGCCACCATGAGCTTCCCGCTGGGACCCAGCGCAGGTCGCAGGAGCTCGAGCCGAACTGCGTCGTTTCGTGTGAGCACGCCGACGAGCCGCCCGCTCGAGTCGAGCACGGGGGCTGCCTTGACGCGGGCTTCGTCCATCATCAGAAACGCATCGCGATTGGAGATGCCGACGGGAAGCGTGATCAGTCGCGGCGACATCAGCAGCGATGCCGGTGTGTACTGGTCGCGGTCCCGCAGATCCGCATGCGAGATGATTCCGAGTGGTCGGCGATCGTCGTCCACGACGACGACGAGATCGTGCGAGCGCTTGCGGATGATCCCCTGGACATCGCGCAGACTCGCGCGTGGCGAGACGGAGAGCGGCGTGTCGTAGCGAGCGTCGGCCTCGTGGATGTGCTTGACGATTCGCGCGACGGTGTCGACCTCCATGTCCTGCGGCAGGACGCCGAGGCCGCCAAACCGCGCCATGGTCTCGGCCATCCGCTTGCCGGTCACGGCGTTCATGTTCGCCGAGACGATCGGGTGGCTGCCGCCGAGGAAGTCTGGCGGGGACAGGTCGGTGTCGAGCCGCGATCCGCCATCGAAGTATCCTGGATTCAGGAAGACATCGTCGGTCGAGAGCTCGAGTACTTCGTCGTGAGCGGGATGGAGGTAGCGCAAGCTGGGCACGCTACCTCAACGAGGGAGCTCGGTGGTCACCGCGGAGGCGTCGCGTAGCCCCGGTTGGGGAACGGGTCCGCGCTGTCGCGGCGTCCGAGCTCTGCGGAGGACCACACCGCCCCGCGCTCCGAGAAGATCGCAAGGCCGACGATTCCGACGTTGCGATCGCCCGACGTCTGGGCGGCGTACGAATCGGCGACCTTGCCGAACCGGAATGCCGCGACCGCGTCGTCGGAGGTCCGGAATCCATCGATCACGAGAACGTCGTGCGGCTCCACGATGTAGCCGCGGCGATTCGGATCGGCGACCTGCCCATCGATGACGTCGAGCCCATCGACGGACGCGACGACCTCGAAGCGCGCTGTCGTGCCGTTGCGCACCACGATCTTGTACCGCGCGCCATCATTGCCGATCACCAGCGCGCGTCCTCCGGCCGTGTAGCCTTCGAGCGTGCGGCCGGCTTCGTCGACGAGCGCGACCGAGAGTGAGCGATCGCTCGTGAAGACCTCGAGCGGCGCCGGGTGCGAGCCGAGGTAGGAAGCGTGCGCCTGGACGCCGTGCGCGTCGTTGTAGTGCAGCGCGACCTCCGCCCAGGGCGTGGTCGCGGAGCGATGAAACGCGGAGAACGAGATCGGGGCGGAGACGGTTTCACCCCACGAGGTGCCGAGGCCGGGACGATCGGGGACCGGCTCGGCGATGTAGCCACCACCGCCGCCGCGATCGATCGAGACGTGGCTCGGGCCGGCGCTGGTCGCGACGCGGTCGCCCCGCGCCGCCACGGGTGAGCTCGAGTGCGCCGAACCGCCCGGACTGTAGGCGGTCTTTTGCATCCCACCGCACCCGCCGAGCGAAAATAGGACGCAGGAGATCCATGAGTGCCGGAGCACCCGGTTCGCGGTCATCATCGGAAGATCCTTTCGGTTGGGTGGCTAGCGGCCCCAGTGGAGGCCGACCTCGAAGAACATGCTGACGTCGGTGCGCGACGGTCGTGTGGCCTTGGTACAGGGGCCCGCACACACGGCGGGTCCATCCATCTCGGGGCCCTGGCCGATCAGCGAGCGGAACGCCATGTAGTAGCCGACGTGGCGTCGACGTCCGCGACTCGTAGCTTGACCCTGGCCGTCGAGCTCGAAGCCGATTGCGACCTCGCCGCTCGGGCGATCGAGAACGCCGCCCTCACGCCAGTTGACGTGCTCGAGGCCGAAGCCGAGCTCGCCCCAGAAATCGACGACGAGATTGCTGCTGCGCTTGTCGAAGTCCGCCGTGTTCGCGAAGGAGTAGCGCAGCGCGCCGCCGACGCGCGTGCCGCGACCGCGCCGACTCAGGGTCTCGTCCGAGCCATCACCGACGCGATAGTGCGCGAGCACGCCGCGCAGCGTGACATCGCCGACCCGGTAGCCGATGCCACCGCTGACGCCGAGCGAGAACCCGTCTGCGTCTCCGACATCGCTGCCACCGAGCAGCATGCCGAACCTTCCCTCGATCCGGCGCGCTGATGGCGGATCGGTGCGATCCATATAGGCCGTCGCGCCGGTGTCCATGGCGACCACGTTGGCGGAAGCCTGCGTCGTACCCAAGGTTGCGAGGAAGAGAGCGGCGAGCGTGGGCTTCAGCATCTGCCCATCCAACGCACGCCGAAGGCCGGCGCTTACACCTTCAGTTGCTCGCTCCGCGAGCCTTTTCGCTGCGCGCTTCGCGCGCCCGTGCGCTTCGCGCCCGGCGGCCGTTGCACGGCCGGCTCTAATTCGTGGCGCCTTGATGGCAGCGCGTACAGGTCGTGCCCGTGAGCTTGAAGGCGATCGTCCCGTCATGACACGGAGCGCAGGTCTTCTTCGGAGGCGCGGCGAGCGTCGCCACGGTCGCACTCGAGAGGTCGAGGTGGCAGCTCCCGCATGCGACGCTGGTTCCGTCCTTCGCGGTGAGGTGCGGCGCGTGATCGAATGTGGTGCGCACCGACCAGTGTGGTGCGATCCGCAGTGCCTCGCGGTTCGCGGCGCTGCCGAGTGCGTGACAGCCTTCGCACGATCCGATGCGCGGTGCCGGGCCGCTGCTGATCGCATGACAGCCTGCCGTCGTGCAGGCGCGGTGACCACGCGGCGGCCGGAGCTGCGCGCTGCGAGTCTGCAGCGAGTGACAGCTACTGCACGCGCCGGGATGCTTGGTGTGATCGAGCGATGCGCCGAACTCGGTGTCGTCGCGAGGCAGGCGGTCCGCGACGAGCTTTCGCCATGGCTCCGTCGCCGTGTGGCACGCGCCGCACTTCTTGGGCTTGCGCTCGCTGAAGTCGTCGGCGTGACACGCGACGCATGGTGCGTGTCCCGAGACGAGGACCTCGCCGCTCTTGTCGAGCGGGTGACATGTCGCGCACGGCAGGTTGGGACCGGCGTGCTCGGCGCGCAGATGGGAGAATCGCTCTGCGGGACGCTCGACTTCGAACGCCGGGGGCTGCTTCGTGTGGCACTTCGTGCACGCGGTCGTGATCGCAAACGCCGGCTTGCCGTCGTGACAGCCGCGCGTGCCGCAGGTCTGCATCGTCGGACGCGGCAGGATGCTGTTGTCGGTCGCAAGGATCGCCGCATGGCAGGTGGCGCACTGCGCACCGGCTACGCCGCGGCGAGCGTGCTTGTCGTGGGAGAACGTCGCGCTCACGGTGTTGATCGGAGCGGCGAAAGCTGGCGGTCGCGGTGAGCCACTGCCGGGCGAGTGGCAACCCTCGCAGGCGGTCATCGCCGGGCCACGCCCGGCAGCGCCCGAGCCGTCGTGACATCCAGTGCAGCGGCGATGCGGTACGCCCTTCGGCCCGAGGTGGAGGGGCCGGGATTCACTCCCGGCCCCGGGATAGCCGTGACACTGGTTGCACGTGATCGCGGCGTGCTTCTTGTGCGGGGCTTCGAGTGCGAAGTCCGTCGGCGTGTACGGGGGATACGTCACCGGTGCCTTCGTGAATGGCGCGAGCAGCACCGACTCCGCGTGGCAGCTCGTGCACACCTTCATGCGCTCGGGTGCGATCGCGGCGGTCGCAGACTTCTTCGGCCTGGTCGGCGCCGCACCGTGGCAGGCGCCGAAGCAGGCCTTGTGGTCCGGACGCCCGGTGAGCAGTCCCGACCGCGTCACGTGGCAACTGGTGCACGGAATGGACTCGGCGCCGGAGACCAGCACATCGCGATTGTGGATCACATGATCGAAGCCGACGGGCACGGTCGCTGGCTGGGCGCTCGCAAGCCGAGCACCGATGAGCAGCGTGATCACGACCGCGGCGCGCATCAGTACACCCCCGACATCATCAACCGCAGGCTGCGATAGCCGTTCACCTCTGG
>JACCQV010000554.1 GCA_013813945.1 Deltaproteobacteria bacterium
ACCCCGTACCGAGCGAGCCCACTGGCAACCGCCACTGCGGTGCCGGTGCTCGAGCCACCCGGCGAATACCCGGGGGCACGCGGGTTGATGGGCATCGGGTACGGCATCATCGTGCCGAGCCCATCCATCCCGAGCTCTGTCATCTTCGCCTTGCCGAGAAACGTTCCACCGGCCGCGCGAATCCGGGCGACGATCGCGGCGTCACGCTCCGCGAGCTCGCCTCCGTCGGGGAGCCCGACTCCGGTCCGCAGGCCCGCGACGTCCAGCTGATCCTTGACGACGACGGTGCCCCCCTCGAGCACGCCGGGGATCGCGGCCTGAGGCTCGATCTCCTCGACGAGCGGGCTCGTCACGAGCAGCTCGAGCTCGGGGAGCCGCCCCGCCATCCACGCGGCCCGCACGATCGGTACCGGAAGGCGCGCGAGGAGCGACAAGGCGCCCCCGGGTCGAACCTGGGTCAGCAAGCGCTGGATCCTGCTCACTCCGCATCCTACCACCCGACCCCAAGTCCATGGCGTCATTCGCGAATCAGGACGGGCGTGTCCGCTTCAGATGGTTTACATTCTAGGCCGCGTGCAGCCCCAGGCAGAGAGCTCGCTGATCGGGCTCGCGCTCGACAACAAGTTCAAGATCCTGCGCCTGATTGGCCGCGGTGGAATGGGCGAGGTGTTCGAGGCCGAGCATGTCGGGCTCGGCAAACGCGTCGCGATCAAGCTGATGCTCGAGAAGTACAGCGGTGATGGCGAGGCGATCGCGCGGTTCACACGCGAGGCACACGCGGCCAGTCGGATCGGGAACCCACACATCATCGACGTCAGCGACATCGGCACCGCGCCGGATGGTCGCGCGTTCGTCGTCATGGAGCTGCTCCAGGGCAGCCCGCTCGGCAAGGTGATCGAGGACGGCGGACCGATGCCGCCCCAGCGCGCCCTCCACGTGATGCGGCAGGTGCTGCGCGCGGTGGGTGCTGCGCACGCGAAGGGCATCGTTCACCGCGATCTGAAGCCCGACAACATCTTCCTGATCGACGGTGGCGAGCAGCAGGACTTCGTCAAGCTGCTCGACTTCGGGATCTCGAAGATGATGGATCCGGATCTCCAGGCGGCGGCCACGAAGCTGACGACCACCGGCGTCGTCATGGGAACGCCGCTGTACATGGCGCCCGAGCAGGCGATGGGCGTCGACATCGATCACCTCGCGGACATCTACGCGTGCGGCGTGATCCTGTACGAGATGCTCGCCGGCCGGCCGCCGTTCGAAGGCGCCACCTATGCGGTGCTCGTCGCGAAGCTGCTGACGACCGAGCCGCAACTGCTGAGCGAGCTCCGCCCCGGCCTCGCGCCGAAGCTGATCGCGGCGGTGCACCGCGCGCTCGAGAAGGAGCCGAACAAGCGGTTCGCATCCGCGGAGGCCTTCGCCGCCGCACTACCGGCAACCAACTCGGCCTCCGCGATCGAGCTCGCCGGCACCCTGGCCAGCGGCAAGGTCGTGGCGGTGCCGCGTCCGGCGCCTCCGCGAAGCCGGGCACCGTGGGTCGCGATGGCGCTCGCGCTCGCCGTTGGCATCGCGACCGCGGCCGTCGTGATCGTGATGAACAAGGAGAATGCGGCGGACACGAAGCCCCGGCCCGAGGCCGCGCCGGTCATGGCTCCGACCGAGTCCCCGAGCGTGCCAGCCACGCCGGTCACAGCGGATCCGCGTGCCGTGGAGGCGAACACCGGCAGGCTCGACGTCAAGTCACGACCACCCGGTGCGACGGTGATCGTCGACGGCGTCACCTACAAGGGACAGGTCACGCTCACGGCGGGCCCCCACAAGATTCGCCTCGAGCTCGACGGGTACAAGCCAGCCGAGACGGACTACGAGATCACGGCGGGTGTTCCCCACATGATCGAGATCGGGCTCGAGAGAGACACCCGGCCGGTGACGAGCAAGCCAGCGGCCGCGACCCAGATCAAGTCGTCGCAGATCAAGTCGACCCACAAGGCACCGCCCGGGATCAAGCCGACGCCCGCGGGCGTCACGGTGAGCACGCCGGAGGATCCGAAGAAGGTGAAGCCGGTGGTCGAAGACAACGCGCCGCCGCCCCCACCGCCACCCGTGATCAAGCAAGATGGGCCCAAGCAGCAGCCCAACACGACGACGCTGACGCCGAGATCGAACCCGTATACCAATCCGTGATGCGCGTCCTGTGCTCTCTCATCACGCTCGCGTTGATCACGCTGGCGTTGACGTCCTCCGCGCATGCGGACAGCCGCAGGGAGGCGCGTGACGCATTCGCCAAGGGCGAGGCAGCGGACAAGCGCAAGGACTACCGCGCCGCGATCGAACACTACCTCCACGCGTACGAGCTCGCGCCTCATCACTTCGCGCTCTACAACATCGGCATCGACTACGAGCGGCTCGGCGAGTACCGCGAGTCTGCCGAGTGGTTCAATCGCTACATCAAGGAGGCTCCACCTTCGCCGGAGCTCGATCGCGTCAACCGGCTCCTGATCGAGCTCAGGCTGCGACCTGCGAAGTTGACGGTGACCACCAAGCCACCCGGCGCGCGCGTGTTCATCAACGACCAGTATTCCGGAACGACGCCGTTCGCGAAGCCCGTCAAGGGAGGCGGCGTTCGCGTCCGCGTGGAGCTCGGTGGCCAGCGCGACGAGCGCAACGTCGACCTCGAGTACGGCGAGCCGAAGTCCATGGAGTTCACGCTGCGCACGGTCGCGCCGCCGGTCGGGCCGACGGGCACGCTCGAGATCACCGGAACGCCCGAGGGCGCATCGGTCGCGATCAATGACCAGACGGTTGGCACGCTACCGGCGAAGATCGAGGTCATCCCCGGTAAGCACTGGATCCGGGTCACGCAGTACGGCTATCAGCCGTTCGAGACCACCGCGACCGTCGCGATCAACCAGACCACGGGCGTGATGGCGCTGCTCGTGCAGGAAGGCGTGACCATGGGCGGTGTCGGTGACGCCGGTGTCCTCCCGATCGGCTACATGTTCGGCGTCGGCGGCGGCATCGACCTCAAGAGTGCCGAACCGATCGGATTGTTCGACTTCGGCATTCGCGCGGGCCAGTACGACATCGCGATCCGCGCCGGCAAGGCCGCTGGCTATCTCGCGGTGGACTTCCTGTTTCGCTGGGCGATCACGAAGGCGCGGCTCTCGCCGTACATCGGTGTCGGCTACTCGTACATCACCGTCAGCGGCGATGACACCACCTCGATGGCGACCGGTAGCGGCGGCGGTCCGGAGGCCGTCGGAGGTCTCCGCTTCGACATCACCCGCAGCATGGCCGGGATCACGACGCTGATCCTCGAGTCCGGCTTCCGCTATCACACCTCGACTCCGACGGACGACATGGGTCGGGCTACCTCGGGCCTCGTGATCCCGCTGATGGCCTCGTTCCAGTACACGTACGGTCGCGCGCGATGATCAGGAGTCGCGGCGCGATCGTCGCCCTGCTCACCGGGCTCAACTTCCTCAACTACCTCGACCGCTTCGTCGTCGCGGCCGTGCTGCCGCCGCTGATGGCCGACCTCGGGCTGTCGAACTTCCAGGGCGGTCTGCTCGCCACCGTGTTTTTGCTCGGCTACTTCGCGACGGCTCCGCTGTTCGGCAAGCTCGGCGATCGATTGTCGCGCAAGCGGCTGATCGCGTTCGGCGTGCTGACGTGGAGCGCGGCGACCGTGGCGTCGGGCCTCACGAACAGCCTGTGGACGCTCCTCCTCGCACGCGCGGCGGTCGGCATCGGAGAGGCGAGCTACGCGACGCTCGCACCGACGATCATCGATGACGTCTCGCCGCCCGACAAGAAGGGGAAGATGCTCGCGGTCTTCTTCCTCGCCGTCCCGGTCGGCTCGGCGTGCGGCTACTTGCTCGGTGGCTTCATCCAGCAGCACTGGGGCTGGCGGACCGCCTTCTTCGTCGCCGGTGGTCCGGGTGTCGCGCTCGCCGTGCTCTGCCTCGCGATCCAGGAGCCGGTGCGCAAGCACCTCGCCGATGCGAAGGCGAAGATCCTCGAGACGGCAGGCACGCTGTTCCGGGTGCCGCTGTACCGGCGTGCGGTGCTCGGATACTGCGCGCACACCGCGGCGATCGGCGCGTTCGCATTCTGGGCGCCGAAGTTCCTGTCCGAGCGCTTCTTCGATGATCTGGCCTCGCAACCGATCACGGCGACCAGCGCGGCGGAGGTCCTCGGCAAGGCGAACTTCTGGTTCGGCGTCGTCACCGTGGTCGCGGGCGCGATCGGCACGATCGTCGGCGGCGCGTGGGCGGATCGCGCTGCCCGCGGCCTGCCGGTCATCCCCGACGGCGCCAGCCACGACCACCTCCACAACCGGATGGCCGTGAACGCGCAGCTTCGCGTGTGCGCGATCGGCGTCGCGATCGCCGCACCGCTGACGGCCGCAGCGTTCCTCGTTCCGAAGGCGTGGATGTTCTTCGTGTGCGCAGGCATCGCGGAGGTCGGCCTGTTCCTGTCGACCTCACCGATCAACGTGATCATGCTGCGCGCGGTGCCCGCGTACATGCGCGCGAGCGCGATGGCCGTCGCCATCTTCTCGATCCACCTGTTCGGCGATCTCTGGTCGCCCTCGCTGCTCGGCCTGATGATGGACTACGCACCGATCGTGATCGCGATGATGGCGCTGCCGATGCTGTTCGCGATCGCCGGTGCCCTGTGGTGGCCGCGCAAGCACGAGGGGGAGGCCGGCGAGGCCGGAAACCTGCCGCCCGCGCGGATTCAGGACTAGTCGCGCTCGAGCTCGTACAGGCGCTCTTCGCTGTCACTGACGATGAAGATCCGGTCGCCGTCGAACGCGAGACCTTCCGGGTGCTCGATCGGGAGCTTCCACGCGGTGTCGACGTCGAGATCGCGATCGAGCTTGTACAGCGTGTGCTCCTCGTCGCTGAGCGCGTAGAGGTGACCGTCATCTGGGTTCCAGGCGAGTGCGGACAGATCGTCGGCGAACTCGATCTTCTTGTCGTGCAGAACGTCGCCGTTGTCGTCGAGCTCGTAGATCCGTGCCGGGTTCTTCTCCTTCGCGACGAACAGGTGTCCATCGTCATCGAACGCCAGGCCTTCGATGCCGCTGTTGCCGTCCTGGGTGTCCTCGAGCTCGATGGGAGCCTTGCGCGAGCCGTCGTCGTCGATGCGCCAGATCTTTCCGCTGCTCTCGTCGGCCACGATGAACGTGTTGTGCTCGTTGTCGAACGAGAGGGCCTCGAGGTCCGAACCCTCGATGTTCCTCGTGTTCTTGGTCCGCCCGCGGCGCGAGATCTCGTAGATTCGCGAGTGCCGGTCGCTGACCACGTAGAGATTACCGTCGACGATCGTCAGGTCGGAGGGCTCGTCGATGTCGAGCCGGTGGCGATCGACCGTCTTCAGCCGTGACGACGAGCCATCGGCCTTGTCGCCGCCGAACGATGCTTCGATCTCCCCTCCGGCTTCCGTCGCACAACCGACGCTGCTCAGGATGACGAGCGCGCTGCAGAGTCCTCGCATGCCCTCAGCCCGAGCAACATGTACGCCACGACAATCCCCAATGGATTCGCGGTAGCCGGCTTGTCGACCAGCCGGTCGCGCGGCTACGTGACGAGCCACTACCCCGATAATTCAGGACTTTCGGCCGGCCACGGCGAGCTACAGCGACCCGCCGAGGCCGAGGAAGACGTGCTCGGTCGAGGCGGAGAACGTGGGCGCGACGTGCGGGACTGGATGCTCGGCAGCGCGTCGCACAGTCGAGGGCGTCAACACGAACCAGTCGAGTACGATCGCTGCGACCGCGCCGACCGCAAACCCGGTTCCCATCGCGGTCCCGTAGGCGTCGTCGTGCTCCTCGAGGTTCAGCCCGACCGCCAAGGTGGACCCCACAACTGCCGGGAGCAAGATGCGGGCTCCGAGACTGAGGAAGCCCCGCCCAACATTGCCGTGCGCGAAGTGGATGACCGGGGCGGTGGTCACGAAGCTGGTGAACCCGAGTGCCCCGACCATCATCGGCAAGTGAAAGTCCTCCGGATCGTAGATCCAGACCCCGGCCGCGACACCGGCGCCCACCGTCGCGACCGCGAGGGTGTCGGCGATGATCAGCTGGCGCCGGTACGAGCTCCGCACCTCGGGTGCCGGCGCGGGTTCGACGATCGCGGTCTCCCCGGGAGCCTGCGCGAACGCGTCGGCAGCAAGGATGGTCGAGAGAGACAGGATCAGGGCGAGGCGCACGCGGCGGTCATGAGCATCCGGCGAGCCAACATCGGCGCGTGACGGATCTCGCGGGCTTACCTGTCGTCTGGACGACAGAAACCTGACTTCGATGTCGCGATCGCGATACACCGACGCGGATGGCGGGGCCTGTCGATCCACCCGGCACGATGACCGCCGGCGGCCACATCGGCGGCTACGAGCTGCGCGAGGTCCTCGGTGAGGGCG
>JACCQV010000745.1 GCA_013813945.1 Deltaproteobacteria bacterium
CGCGACCCGAGCCCGGGCCGTTGACGTAGACGGTGACGTTGCGGACACCGTGCTCCATCGCCTTCTTCGCGGCGTCCTCGGCAGCGAGCTGCGCGGCGAACGGCGTCGACTTGCGCGAGCCCTTGAAGCCGCACGTACCGGCGCTCGACCAGGCAACCACGTTGCCCGAGACGTCGGTGATCGAAACGATCGTGTTGTTGAACGTGGCGCTGATGTGCGCGACGCCGGTCTGGATGTTCTTCCGGACCTTCTTCTTCTGCTTGGCCTTGGCGGCGGTGGTGCTCATCTTGATTCCCCGATCACTTCTTCGCGACCGCGCCCAGCTTCTTCACCGCCATACGGCGAGGACCCTTACGGGTGCGGGCGTTAGTGTGAGTGCGCTGGCCACGAACCGGGAGGTTCCGGCGATGACGGCTACCGCGGTAGCTGTTGAGATCGACGAGCCGCTTGATGTGCAGCTGCACATCGCGACGCAGATCGCCTTCGACGCGGAAGTTCGCTTCGATCGCGTCGCGGATCTTGCGAACGTCGCTCTCGTCGAGATCATCGCTCTTCTTGTCGAGCGAGATGCCGGCCTGGTTGAGAACAACGCCAGCAGCCTTGCGACCGATGCCGTAGATGTACGTGAGAGCGATCTCGATGCGCTTGTTACGCGGGAGATCGACGCCTGCAATGCGAGCCATAAATTCTTAACCCTGACGCTGCTTGTGACGGGCGTTGGAGCAGATGATGCGAACGACGCCCTTGCGCTTGATGACCTTGCACTTCACGCAGATCGGTTTGACGGATGCTCGGACCTTCATGGACTTTTGCTCTCTGTGCTCTCTGAGGTGATCGTCGAAGCGTTTAAGGGTTCCCGGGGGATGAAGTTGGCCTGGTCAGAACCCAGGGCCCGTCGTCTGTGACCGCGATCGTGTGCTCGAAGTGTGCGGACATCGAGCGATCTTTGGTCACAGCCGTCCATTCATCGTCGAGTTCCTCTACGTCAGGGGTCCCGGCGTTTACCATGGGCTCGACGGCGATGACAAGGCCGGACTTCAGGCGTTTCTCCGTGCCTGGCTTGCCGAAATTCGGGACCTGCGGATCCTCGTGCATCTGCTTGCCGGTGCCGTGGCCAACGAACTGGCGGACGACGCTAAAGCCCTGCGATTCCACGTAGCTCTGGACGGCGTGACCGAGGTCGCCCAGGCGGCTGCCGACCCGACACAGGGCGATCGCCTTCTCCAGGGATTCCCGACAGACGTCGACGAGCTTCCGCTTCTGGGGGGACACGTTGCCGATCGGCAGGGTCCGGGCGGTGTCGGCACAGAACCCGTGCATGAAGATGCCGAAGTCGATGCCGATGATGTCGCCGTCCAGGATGACGTCGGTCTTGCGCGGGATGCCGTGGACGATGACCTCGTTGCGCGAAGTGCAGACCACGCCGGGGTACGGGGGCTTGCCACCGGCGTTGTAGTTGAGGAACGCGCTGCGGACCTTGTGCTTGTCGACCTCGGACTTGATGACCTGGTCGACGTCGCCGGTGGTCATCCCGGGCTTCGCCAGCGCACGCAGACCGGTGTACGTCTCGGTCAGCCGGGCGAGCTCGTCCTTGGCGTCGGTCGACAGCTTGGTGATCGCGGACGCGGAGTCCACGACCTCCTGCTCGATCCGCTTCGCGTGCTTCGCGATCCCGGCGCGCGCGATCTGATCGAGATCCCACGTCGACACGCCGGGCTTGGCGGCCTGGCACATGTCCTCGAGGATCTCGGCCGCGACGAGCCCGGAGGCTCGCATCAGGCGAATCTCGTCGGGACTCTTGAGCTGGATACGCACGACCCGCGCCTCAGCGTGGTCGCTGTGCGACGCGACCGCGGATCCGCGGTCCCTTGGGACCGGCGAAGCCTTCGTAGTTGCGCGTGATCAGATGCGACTCGATCTGCTGCACCGTATCGAGCGCGACACCGACGACGATCAACAGGCCCGTGCCGCCGAACTGAAACGGCACGTTCAGGTACTTCTGCAGGAGCGCGGGGATCATACAGACCACCGAGAGGTAGAGCGCACCCGCGAAGGTCACGCGCGACAGCACCCGCTCGATGTAGCTCGCGGTGTTCTTGCCGGGGCGAATGCCCGGGATGAAGCCGCCCGACTTCTTGAGGTTGTCGGCGACATCTACCGGGTTGAAAACGACCGACGTGTAGAAGAACGCGAAGAACACGACGAGGATCGTGAAGATTGCGTTGTAGCGCCAGTCGGCTGGATTCAGCACCGACGCGAACTCCTGCATCCAGCCGGAGTTCGCCATGTTGGCGATCTGCGACGGGAACATCAGGATCGAGGACGCGAAGATCGGCGGGATGACGCCGGCGACGTTGACCTTGAGCGGCAGATAGCTCTGCGCACCCGAGTACATTTTTCGACCGACTTGTCGTTTTGTGTACTGGACGGGGATTCGCCGCTGCGCTCGTTCGAAGTAGCAGATGGCGGCGATCGTCGCGACGACCAGGATGATCATGAACACGACGGTGAGACCGCCGGTGTCACCTGTCCCGCCACCGGCGAGGAACTGCGTGATCGCATCGGGCATCGCCGCGACGATGCCGGCGAAGATGATCATCGAGGAGCCGTTACCGATGCCCTTGTCCGTGATCAGCTCGCCCATCCACATGATGACGGCGGTGCCGGTGGTCATGGTGACGACGGTGAGGAGGTGGAACTGGAGGCCCGGGTCGGAGACAACTTCCGCTCCGCCGCGAGACAGGCTCTCGACGTAACTGGCGGCGAACCACGCCTGGACGGCCGCGATCACGAGCGTCAGGTAGCGGGTGTACTGGTTGATCTTCTTGCGCCCCTGCTCGCCCTCTTTGTTGAGCTGATCGAGCTTGGGAACTACGACCGTGAGCAGCTGCATCACGATCGAGGCGGTGACGTACGGCATGATGCCGAGCGTGAAGATCGAGAACTGCTCGAGCGCGCCGCCCGAGAACATGTTGAACATGCCGAGGAAGGAGCCACTGCCGCCCTTCTGGACGACGTGCTGCATCTCGACGCGGTTGACGTCAGGGATCGTGATGAAGACTCCCAGCCGATAGACGGCCAGGATGGCGAGCGTGAACAGGATCCGGCGACGGAGCTCCGGAACCTTGCCGATATTGCCGATCGCGAATGCCACTCTAGGGTGTCCTACGAAGCTGCGCCAACCGAGGCAACGATGGTGTCGGGCAGGATCTCGATCGAGCCGCCGGCCTTCTGGACCTTGTCCTTCGCGGTCGAGGACGCGCGGTGCGCCTTGATCGTGAGCTTCTTGGTCAGCTCGCCTTCGCCGAGGATCTTGATGGTCTCGACCATCTTCGGGATGATGCCCATGGTGCGGAGCACGTCGATGTCGACGCTCGCGCCGTTCTCGAACAGGCTCTCGAGGAGCTCGACGTTGATCGGGAACGCCTCGACGCGGTTACGGTTCTTGAACCCGCGCTTCGGAATCCGGCGAGGCATCGGCATCTGCCCGCCCTCGAAGGCGTAGCGCGCACCGTGGTGACCCGGGCGGGCCTTCTGGCCCTTGACGCCCTTACCGGACGTCTTGCCCGTACCCGATCCACGACCGCGGCCGAGACGCTTCTTCGTCTTGGTCGAGCCCGGGTTCGGGTGCAGGTTGTGGAGGCTGATCTTGTTGTCGTTGTCGGACATTGGGAGCTTTTCCGAGCGCGCGTGCAATCTGGCGCTTAACTAACGTTTGAGCAAGGGCGAGTAGGTAATCGACCGGAGATGAGATCGCTACCTGGCTGATCAGTCAGCCGACTCGACCTCGATGAGGTGGCTGACCTTGCGGACCATGCCGCGGATCGCCGGGGTGTCCTCGAGGACGACCGTCTTGCGGGGTCCGCGCAGGCCGAGCCCGAGCAGGGTCTTGTTCTGGGTGTCGGAGCGGCCGATGCCGCTCTTGACCTGGGTGATCTTGATCTTGAGCGCCATGACTAGCCTCGGTTCTCGGGCGCCGACTTCGCGGTGCGGAAGTCAGAGACGTTCTTGCCGCGGGTCTTCGCGACCTGCTCGATCGAGCGCAGCGCCTTGAGCGCGACGATCGTCGCGTGGATGACGTTGTGCTTGTTCGACGTCCCGATCGACTTGGTCAGGATGTCCGTGATGCCACAGACCTCGAGCACCGGGCGGCAACCACCGCCGGCGATGACGCCGGTACCGGGAGAAGCCGGACGGAGCAGCACCTGCGCCGCGCCGAAGAAGCCGGTGATGTCGTGGGGAATCGTTCCCTTGACGAGCGGGACCCGGAACAGATTCCGCTTGGCGCGGTCCGTACCCTTGCGAATCGCCTCGGGGACTTCGTTCGCCTTGCCGAGACCGGCGCCGACGAAGCCGTGCTGATCGCCAACGACGACGAGCGCCGAGAACGAGAAGCGACGGCCGCCCTTGACGACCTTGGCAACGCGGTTGATGTGCACGACGCGGTCGACGAGCTCGCCGACGTCTTCTGGATTGATCAGCATAGGATCCTTAGAACTTCAGACCCGCGTCACGAGCGCCATCGGCGACTTCCTTGACGCGACCGTGGAAGATGAAGCCGTTGCGGTCAAACACGACCGACTCGACGTTGAGCGCCTTGAGCTTGTCGCCGATCGCCTTGCCGATGGCGCGCGCGCGCTCCTTCTTCGGCTTGCCGGCGACGGCAGTCTTGAGCGTGCCCTCGAGCTCGCTCGCAGCGGCGAGCACGCGGCCCGTCGTGTCGTCCACCGCCTGGACGTAGACGTAGCGTGCCGAGCGGAACACGCTCAGCCGCGGACGCTCGGCCGTGCCGGTGACACGCAGGCGGATGTGCACCTTGCGCTTCAGCCGCTTGCGGAGCTTCTCGTTCGAAATCTTGACGTGTCCAGCCATGACTAATTCTTCCTGCTCACCTTGAAGAGCTGCCGGTCCCCCCGCCGCGAATGCGGTGGAGGATGAGCAGCTCAAGTGAGCTACTTGCCGGCAGTCTTGCCAGCCTTACGCGTGATGGTCTCTTCGATGTACTTGATGCCCTTGCCCTTGTAAGGCTCGGGCGGGCGGAAGCTGCGGATCTTCGAGGCCGCCTGGCCGAGGGCCTGGCGATCGATCCCCGTCAGGATCAGCTGGTTCTTGTCGACCTTGGCCGCGATGCCCTCGGGCAGCGCGAAGTCGATCGGGTGCGAGTAGCCGAGCGACAGCACGAGCTTGGGACCCTTGAGCTCGGCCTTGTAGCCGACGCCGTTGATCTCGAGCGTACGTGTGAAGCCGGTGGTGACGCCGGTCAGCATGTTGCCGACGAGGGCGCGCATCAGGCCATGCGCAGCGCGCACCGGACCGAGCTCGCTCTTGCGCTCGAAGACGACGATGTCTTTGCCTTCGTCGTCCTTGGTCTGCTTGATCTCGATGTCCTTGTGGCGCGCGAGCGTCAAGGTGCCCTTCGGGCCCTTGGTGGTCACGATGTCCTTGGTGATCGACACCTGGACGCCCTTTGGAATCTCGAGTGGTTTACGTCCGATTCGCGACATAGATCACCAGACCTCGCAGAGGACTTCGCCGCCAACGCCCTTGGTGCGGGCTTCCTTGTCGGTCATCACGCCCTGCGACGTGGAGAGGATGGCGATGCCGAGGCCGTTGCGGACCCGAGGCACCTTGGTGGCGGGAACGTACGCGCGCTGGCCCGGGCGCGACACGCGGCGCATGCCGGTGACCGCGTTCGAGTTGCGCCCGTCGTAGCGGAGGGCGAGCTTGAGCATGCCCTGCTTGTTGTCTTCGGCCGAGGTGACGGCCTGGATAAAGCCCTCGTCGCGCAGGATCTCGGCGAGCCGAAGCTTGAGGTTCGAGCGCGGGCACTCGACCACTTGCTTGCGGGCGCGGATCCCGTTCTTGATGCGGGCGAGGAAATCAGCGATTGGATCAGTCATCGACATAGGTAACGCCTCACCAGCTCGACTTGATGACGCCCGGGATGTCGCCGCGCAACGCCAGCTCACGGAAGCATAGGCGGCACATCTCGAACTTGCGGAGGAATGCACGCGACCGGCCGCAACGCTTGCAGCGGTTCTTCGCACGCACCTTGAACTTGACCTTCTTGGGAAGGGTATCAACTAGCTTTGCCATGACTTACGCGGCTCCTGACGTCGTAGCGGCCGTCTCATTCGGGGCCGGGGTCGCCGTCGGCGTCCCAACCGGCGTGTTGAAATCAGGCGCCGGCTGACGGAACGGCATTCCGAGGTGCTTGAGGACCGCGCGCCCCTCGGCGTCGGTGTCTGCCGTGGTGACGATGCTGATGTTCATGCCCTTGATCGAGTCGATCTTGTCGTACTCGATCTCGGGGAAGATGATCTGCTCCTTCACGCCCATGGTGAAGTTGCCGCGGCCATCGAAGCCGCGCGGCGACACACCGCGGAAGTCGCGCACCCGGGGGAGCGCAATGTTGAGCAGACGGTCGAGGAATTCCCACATCCGCTCGCGGCGGAGGGTGACCATGACGCCGATCTTCTGGCCCTTGCGGAGCTTGAAGACCGCGATGTCCTTCTTGGCGCGCGAGACGACGGGCGACTGACCCGTGATCGTCTTGAGCTCCTCGACACCGTGTTCGATCATCTTGGGCTCGTCCTTGGCTTTGCCGAGGCCCATGTTGACCGTCACCTTGACGATGCGAGGGACCTGCATGACGGTGGAGTATCCGAACTCCTTCATCATCGCGGCCTTGATCGTGGTCTCGTAGACGCCCTTGAGCTTCGGCGCCTTCTCGCGCTTGTACTTCGGAGCAGGACCCGCGGGCTCGGCGGTCTTCTTGACCTTGGCTTCGCCCTTGGCCTTGGCCTTTTCGGCCCGCTCTTTCTTCTTCGCAGCAGCGGCCTCGTCGGCCCCGCCCTGGTCTTCTTCGTTCGCCATAAACTTTCCTTACGCGCCCATTCCGGGGTTCGGGAATTTGGTTCCCGACTTGGCGCCGACGCGGCCCTTTTCCTTGCCCTCGCCAGCGATCTTCGTGCGGGTGCCGCGCGACGTCTTGTCGTCCCACAGCTGCACGTTGGAGATGTGGATCGTGCCTTCCTTGTCGACGATGCCGCCCTGCGGCGTCTTCTGCGTCGCCTTCGTGTGGCGCTTCACCATCGCGACCTTCTCGACGATGACGCGATCGCCAACGACCTTGAGGATCTTGCCGCGCTTGCCCTTGTTGGCTCCCGCGATCACGACGACCTGGTCGCCCTTACGAACGTGTGCAGCGCGCATGACTACAGAACCTCCGGCGCCAGCGAGATGATCTTCATGAACCGCTTGGCGCGCAGCTCGCGAGCGACCGGTCCGAAGATACGGGTTCCGATCGGCTCGTTCTCTTTGTTGATGAGGACGGCCGAGTTGCCGTCGA
>JACCQV010000748.1 GCA_013813945.1 Deltaproteobacteria bacterium
CTCGAGCACGGTGACCATCTGGCTGTCGTTCACGCCGGGGATGATCGGCGCGAGCATGATGCCGACCGGGACGCCGGCCTTCGCGAGCGTCTCGATCACCTTGAACCGGCGATCCGGTGACGCCGCCCACGGTTCGATCGACCGCGACTGCGCGTTGTCACTGAACGCGAGGCTGACGCTGATGAAGAACCGGGCTTCCTTCGCGAGCGCGAGGAACAGATCGATGTCGCGCTCGACCAGCGCGCTCTTCGAGATCACGCTGACGGGGTTGCGATACTCGAGGCAGACCTCGAGGCAGCGCCGTGTGATCTCGAGCTCCTTCTCGATCGCCTGGTAGCAATCGGTGACGCCCGAGAACATCACGACCTCGCCCTTCCAGCTCGTCTTCTCGAACGTCTCGCGCAAGAGCTCCGGTGCGTTGCGCTTCACGACGATCTTGGTGTCGAAGTCGGTGCCGGCACCGAGATCGAGATACTCGTGCGTCGGCCGTGCATAGCAGTAGGCGCACGCGTTGAGACACCCGCGATACGGGTTCGCGCTCCAGTTGAAGCTGAGGTCCGGCGAATCGTTCTTGCTGAGGATCGATCGCGAGTGATCCTCGAGCAGCGTGACCTTGACCGGGGGCGGGCCTTCGCCCTCGTCGTACGTGATCAGCTGGTCGCGGAACCGGACCGGTGGATTCGAGACATCGCGGGCTTTCACGGCCGGGTAAGTATACTGAACGCCCGTGCAGTGGTCACGATTTCTCGACGGATTTCTCGTCGAGGATCCGGAGCACGACGTCTGCCGAGAGCGGCGGCGCGGACATCGCCATCCAGAGCGATGGGATGTGCTCGTGGCGGTGCAGGCGCGGCAGTGCGATCACGCCGCGGTCGACCACGTAGCGCAGCGCGAGCTCGGCGAGCGTGGTGGCCTCGACGTTGTCGGGGCGCTTGCCGCGATCGAGGATCGCGCGCGAATCGGCGGTCGAGCCGGCGGCGGGTGGGGTGGTGCGCACGAGCGGCGCGAGCCGCGCGATGTGCAGCGCGATCCGATCGAGCGTATCGGGATCGATGTCGTTGCGATCGTCGCGCGGCGTCAGCCTGCCGCCTGGACCGATCGCGCCGGCGAGCGTGCCACCCGCGAGCGGCCGTCGCGCGAGGACCACGAGCTTGCGCTCGAGCGCGAGTGAGATCAGCGAGTCGGCGCGGCGATCGCACAGGTTGTACGTGAGCTGGAGCGCGGTCAGCCACGGCTCGTGCGCGAGGCCGTGCGCGGCGGGCGGTGGGATCGGCTCCTCGGGATCACGCGGCCGTGGTGCGGGCTCGAGCTCCTCCACGATCGCGCCCCACCCGAGCACCTTGCCTTCGCTGACGAGCCGCTCGCACGTCGCGCGCAGCTCGGACCAGCCGCGTGTTGCGATCCACGAGCCCCGGACCGGCAGCTGCGCGAGCGGAATCACGTCGAGCCGGGTCATTCTCAGCGACGACTCGACGCGCTCCTGGACGTAGGCAGCGGGCAGCTTCTCGTGGAGGACGTCGCGGACCTCGAAGCCGGGCGTCGACGTTCGCGCGGTGATCCGGGTCGTGACCACCGCGCGATCGCGGAGGCGGAGCGTGCGCACGGCATCGCCGACGAGGCGCTCCGAGTCGTCCTCGTCATGGACATCGATCAGAGAGATTCCGAGAGTCAGCGCCTCGTGGAGTGCGCGCTCGAGCTCGCGGCGGTCGACGCCACGGCTCGCCGCGATCCCGAGGCTGACGTCGCCACACCCGATCGCGGTGACGGTCGAGCCGACGATAGAACGCGTGCGCACGGCCGCATCCTAGTCTCTGCCGGCATCGCTGACCATGCGGAGGCGGCGATGACGCCTCGGCGACATTTACTCGCGCCACCCGCTGAGGTTAGATCCGGCGATGGATCCTGCGGTCCCGGCCATCGGCTCGTCCTTACCTCGCGTCGACGGTGTCGCGAAGGTCACCGGCCGCGCCCGGTACCTCGATGACCTCGACGCGGCGGGTGCCTGGCATGGCGCGACCGTTCGCTCGAAGACGGCGTTCGGGGTGCTCGAGGCGATCGATCTCGATCCCGCCTTCGACTGGTCGCAGGTGGTGGTCGCCACCGCAGCGGATATCCCGGGCGCCAACGTGATCGCGCTGATCGAGGACGACCAGCCGGCGCTCGTGAAGATCGGGCAGCGCGTGATGCACGTCGACGAGGCAATCGCGCTGGTCGCCGCTCCGACCCGCGCGCTCGCGTTCGAGGCCGCGAAGCACATCACGCCTCGCGTGCGCGCGATGACGCCGGTGTACTCGCTCGAAGACGCGCTCGCGTGCAAGCAGCCGCTCTACAAGGACACGAACGTGTTCAAGCAGTTCTTGATCCGCAAGGGCCACGAGGCCGATGCAGAGCTCGACGCTGCGTTCGCCCGCGCCGCGCAGGTGATCGAGGGCACGTACGACACCTCGCCGCAGGAGCAGATGTACATCGAGCCGCAGGCCATGATGGCCGAGTGGCGCGACGGCCGCTGCTTCATCGTCGGCTCGATGCAGTGCCCGTACTACGTGCACAAGGCCATGAAGGCGCTGCTGGGCTGCGGCCCGGACGGCGTGGTGATCACGCAGTCGGTCACCGGCGGTGGGTTCGGCGGCAAGGAAGAGTATCCGTCGATGCTCGCCGCCCACGTCGCGGTCCTGGCGGCCAAGGCAAAGCGCGCCGTCAAGATCGTCTACGACCGCGACGAGGACATCGCCGCGACCACGAAGCGTCATCCGTGCCGCACGCACCACCGTCTCGCCGTCGATGCGGCCGGCGAGATCCTCGCGGTCGACATCGATGTCGTCATGGACGGCGGCGCCTACCTCACGCTCTCGCCGGTGGTGCTGTCGCGTGGCGTCCTGCACGCGGCGGGTCCGTACCGCTGCCCGGTGGTGCGCGTGCGCGGCCGCGTGGTTGCCACGAATCATCCTCCGCACGGTGCGTTTCGCGGCTTCGGTGCGCCGCAGACGACGTTCGCGTACGAGCGGCAGATGCAGAAGCTCGCGATCGCGCGCGGCGAAGATCCGCTGGCGTTGCGCAAGCGGCTCGCACTGCGCTCGGGCGACACCACCGCGACCGGCCAGCTGCTCGGCTTCTCGGTCGGGACCGACGAGGTGATCGCCGCGATTGAAGGTGTCGCCGGCACCGCCCCGACCCGCGATGGCACGGGGCCGACCGGAGCACCCGTCCGGCGCGGTCGCGGCGTCTGCTTCTACTTCCACGGCGCTGGGTTCACCGGCTCGGGCGAACAGCGGCTTGCAGGCCGTGCCACGATCGCGCTCACCACCGCCGGCACGTTCGAGGTGCGCTCGAGCTCGACCGATATCGGCCAGGGCTCGATCACGATGTTCACGCAGATCGCTGCCGGCGCGCTCGGCGTCGATGCGTCTTTGGTCTCCGTGATCGATCCCTCGACCGCAAACGTCCCCGACAGCGGCCCGACGGTCGCGAGCCGCACCTGCATGGTCGTCGGGAGCCTCGTCGATCAAGGTTCGCGCGCCCTCGCAGGGCAGCTTCAGACATGGGCCGCCGAGAACGGTCTTGGCGGTCGCCCCCTGCTCGAGATCGCGAAGGCGCGCAGTGCGCACGGCGAGCTGACCCACACCGTGCAGTACGAGCCGCCGCCCGGCATCGAGTGGAATGACACGACGTACACGGGCTCGGCGTACCCGGTCTATGGCTGGGCCGCGTGCCTGGTCGACGTCTCGGTCGATCTCGACACCTACGAAGTCACGATCGATCGCTGTGTGCAGGCGGTCGATGTCGGCAAGGCGATCAACCCGTCGATCGTCAAGGGCCAGATCGAGGGTGGCACGCTGCAGGCGCTCGGCTGGGCGGTGCTCGAGAACGTGGTGTACAAGGACGGCAAGGTCGCGAACGCGAACATGACGAACTGCATCGTGCCCACGTTCGCCGACGCGCCCGACCTCGAGACGATCCTCGTCGAGGTGCCGTATCCGTTCGGTCCGAGCGGCGCGAAGGGCGTCGGCGAGATCCCGATGGACGGCCCCGCCGCTGCAGTCGCCAATGCGGTCGAGAATGCACTCGGCGTTGCATTCGATCGCCTCCCGATCTCGCCGGAGGCGATCGCCGCAACGAAGTCGCAGTGGAGCCCGTCATGAAGGTCACGCTGACCGTCAACGGTGCGATGCACGCGGTCGAAGTCTCGCCGTGGAAGCGCCTGCTCGATGTGCTGCGCGAGGATCTGCGGCTCACCGGCACCAAGGAAGGCTGCGGCGAAGGCGAGTGTGGCGCATGTACCGTCATGCTCGATGGCGAGGCCGTCAACTCGTGCCTCGTCGCCGTCGGGCAGTGCGATGCACGCACGGTGACCACCGTCGAAGGCCTCGCACGCGGCGATGTCTTGCACGCGGTGCAGAAGGCGCTGGTCGCCTGCGGAGGCGCGCAGTGTGGAATCTGCACGCCGGGAATCGCAGTGTGCGCCGCACACGTGATCGATCGGGGGCTCGTGATCGGACGCGATGAGCCTTCGGCGCGCGCGCAGGTCCGCGAGCTCCTCGCAGGAAACATCTGTCGGTGCACCGGCTATCAGCTGATCGTCGATGCCGTCATCGCTGCCGCCCGCGAAGTCGGTGAGCGATGACATCGTATCTGCGCCCGCGCGATCTCGAGGAGGCAGTCGTCGCGCGCGCGGCCTATCCGAACTGGATGGTGCTCGCGGGCGGTACCGACCTGATGGTCAACGCGAACCACAAGCCGATCCCCGGCGGCATCCTCGATCTGTGGCGGCTCGGAGAGATCGGGTTCATCCGCGTCGGGGATGGAGCGATCGCGATCGGTGCTGGGACGACGTGGCACGAAGTCGAGCGTCATCCGGCGATCCGCGACAGGCTCCTTCCGCTCGCACTCGCGGCGCGGGAGATCGGTGCGCTGCAGATCCAGTCACGTGGCACGCTCGGTGGAAACATCGGGACGTCCTCGCCGGTCGGCGATAGCCTGCCCGTGTTGCTGGCGCTCGATGCGACGATCGAGGTCGCGTCGGTTCGCGGCCGCCGTAGCATTCCCTACAGCACGTGGTGCACCGGCTATCGCACGTCTCTGCTGGCCTCGGACGAGCTGATCGTCGCCGCACACATTCCGCTGCCCGGCGCCGGGACGTGGACCACGTGGCGCAAGGTCGGCACACGCCGGGCGCAGTCGATCTCGAAGGTCATGGGCGCCGCTGCCATCATCCTCGACGGTGGGACCGTCGTTTCGGCGCGGGTCGCCCTCGGGGCGGTCGCGGATCGCCCGATCCGGATCACCGCGGTCGAGGACGCCGTGCGCGGCCTCTCGCTTGCCCGCGCTGCCGAGGCTGCTCGTGCCGCAGTCCGGACGTCCATTCAGCCCATTGACGACATCCGCTCGACCTCCGTGTACCGCCGCGAGGTGGCCGAGAACCTCGTCGCTCGGTTCTTCACCTCCGCAGCCGGCGTGTCATGATCAGGCGCGTTGTCGGCACCTGACGACCCGAACGACCGCGAGCAGAAGCCGGAGTCCTCCGGCTCGGTCGACGTGTCCACTGCGAGCGTGACGGACCTACCAGCGCAGCAGTCCGGATCGATCGACGTTGCCGTGTCGAGCACCACGCTGCCAGCGGTGGCGTCAGATGGCACGCCGCTCGCCGTCGGTGACATCGATTCGGCACCGGTCAGCAGCGGCAAGGTCAACGTCTCCGTTGCCGGCGATCAGACGGGCAGGACGAAGCGCCTGACCGATGCGGCGAAGGACAAGATCGGGACCGGCGTCGAGAAGCTCGGGTCGGGCATCGGCACGATCGGCGAGGGTGTCAGCAAGCTCGGCGAGAAGTCGCGCAAGGTGCCGCTCGTCGGCTCGAGCGTGACCAAGCTCGGCGAAGGCATCTCGCAGATGGGCGAGTCGCTGCACAGCTTGCCGGCGGCAGCTCGCACGCGGCGTGGTCGGCTGCTGTTGCGCAGCCTCGTCGTCGGGTTCTTGCTCGTCGGTACCTGGATCACCGTGATCGTCGCGATCCAGCTTCGCAGCAACTCCACCCCGGACTACCGCCCGATCGCCGAGGCGATCCTGCTCGGGCTGAGCCGCGGCCCGACGGGCATCGAAGAGGTCTACGACAAGGCCTCCCCGCGCTTTCACGAGATGGTCCGCAAGGAGCGCTTCATCGATGACATGAACGATCTGGCCGCGACCGTCGGCAAGTTCCGCGAGATCACCGCGGTCAACGACACGCTGGTCTCGAGGGGGCCGACCGGCCAGGTCGGGCGCGTGTCGCTCACCGTCGCCTACGAGAAGGCGACCTGTCGCGCGTCGGTCAGCCTCCACGAAGACAAGGGGGAGTGGAAGCTTCTCGGTGTCGGCGTCGAGCTACCGACGGAGCTCACCATCACACAGGCGCAGCGCGAGGAGCGGGTGCAGGCGTGCAAGAGCCCGATGTCGAAGAGCTGCGATCTGTTCGTCGCGTCGAACGAGATCCTGGAGCAGCTCCGCGATGGCAAGCCGGAAGCGGTCTGGGACGCCGCCACGCAGGTCTTCCAGAAGCAGGAAGAGAAGAGCCGGTGGGCACAGATCCAGGCCGAGCACGCGCTCATCCTCGGCAGCTACATCCGCATCCTCACCGTGACCGAGGCCAAGATGATCGGTGGCACGCTCGCGACCTTCGACGTGATCACCGAGTACGCGCGATCGTCAGGCGTGCGCGTTACCTTCGGGTTCTATCGCCGCTCGAAGACGATGCCGTGGAAATTGCGCAGCTTCAAGACGGTGCTGCCGATGCCGCGCGCCGACGAGCAACCGGTGACGCCGCTCCCCGGCGTCGAGGTCCCCCACATCCCGCCGGGACCTGTGCCCCGGGCGGGATCCGGATCGGCGGCGGGCTCGGGCTCGTCACGGCGCTAGCAGCAGCGCATTCGGGTCAGGGTGGCGGCAACCGGCGCGCCGTGATCACGTATTGATCCGGGAGCTCGAACGCGACCTTCGCCGTCAGCCCGGCAGATGCGAGCTCGGCGACGACAGCGTCGGGAGCGAGGCGGAACTTCGCCGGCGGGCCACGGGTCGCATCGAGCTTGAAGTCGACGATCACGACGAGACCGTCCGGGCGCAGCGCCGTCGCCAGCTTGCGCGCATAGGCGAGGCGACCGTCGACGTGGTGCCAGACGTCGGCAACGAGGATGCGATCGACGCTGCCCGCCGCGAGCTGCGGATCGTTCGCGGGGGTCAGCACTGCGCGGATGTTGGGGAGACTTTCCCGCTGCGCGCGTTGCTCGAGGTAGCGGATCATGTCGGGCTCGAGGTCCGTCGCGATCACGTGCCCCTGCGGCACTGCGCGGGCGAGCCGAACCGTGAAGTAGCCGGTGCCGGCACCGATGTCGGCGACCGTCATGGTGGGTGTCAGGCCGAGCTCGGCGACGATCCGATCAGGCTGTTGCCACGAATCGCGCGCAGGATCATCGAAGACTTTTGCCCAGTGCTCGGCGTTCTTGAAGCCGTGGTGCATGCCACCGCCGGTGTGGTCTGCGTGAGCGTGTGCGTGTGCCGGTGCGGTGGGGGCGGGCGGAGATGCCGGCGGAGGCGAGCCTCCGCATGCGGCCAGCAGACACACATAGACGCTTCGCATCATTTGATCACGACCTTGGCTTGCGGGATCCGGCGTCGACGAGAGAGGCGCAGCGCGAGCCATGCGGCGAGGACTGTCGCGGGCCACGCGAGCCACGCGAGCTGAGCCCACCACGGACGTTCGAAGCGGAGCTGGATGACGTGCTTGCCGGGCGGGACGTCGATCGCCGGGAAGTCAGGCGTCACGCGACGGACGGTGACCTGTTTTCCATCGAGGTAGCCATGCCAGCGCGGATGCCAGCTCTCGCGGAACGCGAACGTCGTCGGTTCGGTCGTCTCGACCTCGGCGACCAGATCCGCCGCGTCTCCGGGGGAGTCCTGTCGCCACGCACGCAGTGTCTTGCCCGCCGGGGCGACACCGGCGACGCCATGGCCGGCGTAGACGAGGTGACGGTTCTCGAGCGGCATGGTGGTCTTGGCCCACTCGAGTGCGGCCTTGCGCGCCGCGCTCTTGGCCCCCGTCGGTCCTGGCGGCAGCACGCCCGTGATCCAGATCGGAGAGACCAGACCCGGCGTCGGCATCCGGCGGACGATGTATGTCGTGGTCTCGAGCACGACCTCACCGACGGGCATCGTCGCTGCCTTGCTGCGCTCGAACACGAGGTACGGCGCGTCGTACATCCACGCGGCCTTCGAGAAGTCGCGCACCGTCCACAAGAAGTCGTAGTTAGGGCTCGCCTGGAGACCGCCGCCACCCATCTGCAGGGTCGCCGGAATCTTCGCGTAGACGTAGCTGAGCAGGTTCCACCAGTGGTTCTCGGCACCCGGGCCGACCTGCTTGCGACCCGGCGGTTCCTTCCTCAAAGCGTCGATGATCGTCATCATCTCGTCGCGGTGACTGCCGGGATAGTCGGCGAGGACACGCACGCGATTACTCTGCACCTGCGCGCCGGGCATCACCGTCATCACGACGAGCACGGCGGCAACGGCGAAGATGCCGGTGCGAATGCCGTACTGGGTCTTGAGGCCATTCCACAGCGGTCGGATCAACAGCGCATACACGCCCATGAACAGGGCCGCGCCCGCGTACCGCAACATGGTCGGATCCGCGATGAGATCGCGCGTGATCGTCCGGAGGAAGTGGATGACTCGGGAGGTGTCGGTGGCGAACACGAGCAGATAGATCGTGAGAGCCGGGACGCCGATGGCAATGAGCCCGAACAACAGGAACCGGACCAGATCCGAACCCAAGGAGCCCTCGGGAGCGTCCCAGAGTGCCTTGCCGATCGAGTAGAGACCCGCGCCGATTCCAAGTGCGAGCATGATCTGGAGCGCGCCGAGGAAGCGAACCGCAGGCAACAGATCGTCGCCCGTCTTGCCCATGTGCGGGCCCATCGCGAGGAGCAGCGCGTACACCAGCGCAGGGATCCACAGCCAGCGGAGCAGCGTGCCGCGGCCGAAGACCAGCGCGATCGGCAGCGCGGTCGTGAGGACCAGCAAGCGGTCGTGATCGAGAATCATTCCCTTGTACAGCCACTTCGCGAGCTCCCTGAACCCGGGACCGACCTCGTCATTGACGCGGTGAGGAAACCCACCGAACCCGGCGTAGTCGACGAGCAGTGGTGCGAGCACCGGCAGCAAGGAGAGTGCAAGCAGCACCGCGTACGCCTGGAGGCGGAAGAACTCGCGCAGGAACGACCGCGGAGCAGGAGGCTTCCAGCGCGAAGCGATCGGGTAGAGCCAGTGGCCGTCGACGACCGTCGGACCGAACCGTGCGAGCTCCTTGTCGACCCCATGCATCACGAGCTGGCCGATAAAGCCAAACAGCAGCGCGAGTCCGAGCGCGATCACCGCGAACGGGTGGCACAGCCCGACGAACGCGCCCCATGCGATCGCGGGCGCGAGGCCACGACCCTGGGTCGCCCAGCGCACGGTGTGACCGAGGGCGATCGGGAACGCGCAGAATGCCCAGGTCTGCGTGTAGAGACCGACGGAGAATGTTCCGTCTGCCGAGAAGCCCCAGCGCGAGGCTCCGATCGTGAAGCTGATCACGAGCGCGGCGACGGTGGACTGCCACGGTACGGCGCCCAGCAGCCGCATCCCGCGATAGGCGGCGAGCGGTGCCAGCACGAGCGGGAGAAACACGCTGAGCTGGAACCAGAACAGGTGGTGCCCGAAGGCAGCCGACGGAATCGCCGACGCGAGCTGCGGGAGGACCTGGTAGTAGTACGCGGACGCGTAGCCGCCGTTCGCGCTCGGATTCCAGAAGTCGAAATCGCCGACGCGAATGCAGTCTGCGAGGCGGGCGGTCTCCGCCATGTGAAAGGTGAGATCATCGCCGGCGAGCTCGCCCCGGAAGATCCCGCGGTAGATCACGCAAAGCGCGACGGTGATGAGCGCGGCAGCGGGCAGGGCGCCGTACTTCGCGATCCACGCGCTGGCGGCATCCCATGCATCCGGTCCGTCGGGCGCGCTGACCTTCTCGGTCGTCTCGGTCGCCACGGGGGCCGCAACCTTTCGGCTGGAGTCGCGCTGGCTCACTCGAGCTCCAGCAGCTCGGCGATCTGCTCATCGGTGAACAGCGGAGATGCTCCACGCACGCCCGCCACCGCAGCGGCATATCGACTCGCTGCGCGGCCGGAGGTCTCGAGGTCCCACCCCATCGTCATCCCGAGCACGAGGATCGCCAGGTACGCATCGCCACACCCGACGTTGTCACCTCCCGGGGGCGCGCGCACGCCCGCGATCGAGATCGGTGGCCCATCGCCGTGGAGGGTGGAGCCGTCCGCCCCATGAGTGACGACGACGATCCGCCGATTCGCCGCGTGCTCGGCCGACAGCGGCGCACCCGGCGTGCTCGCTGGTTCGCGGCGATCGCGAAGCGCCGCGATCGGATCCGCCCACCCCAGCCATCTCGCGAGTGCATCGAGCTCGCGATCGTTGACCTTGATCAGATCTGCGGCAGCGATCGCCTCGAACACCGCCAGGTGCTCGCCGACAAGCTCGACGTCATTCGAGGGTCGTGGTCCTCCGGCGAGCACACCACCCGTGGTGCGGCGTAGATTTACGTCGCACGCGCGCAGGCACCGGCTCGAAGCCGCGGCGACGGCGAGCCGCCAGCTCGCAAGGCCCTCGGCGGTGTGCTGCGACAGCGTGCCGAACAGGAACACACCGGCCTGGCTGATCGCAGTCCGCACCGCGTCCGTGCATGCGATCCGCTCCCATGCGCGGCCGAGATGCATCGTGTAGCGCGGCTCGCCGCCTTCGATCGCGACCGTCACCTCGCCGGTGGCGCGCTCGGGATCGATCTGGATCAGCGACGGATCGATGCACTCGGACAGCCGGGCGATCGCGAGGCGACCGTCGTCATCGTCGCCCACGCGCGTGACCAGCTGCGCCCAGCCACCGGCTTGCCCGAGGTGCCAGGCGACGTTCGCGGGCGCGCCACCGAGCCGAGCGCCATCAAGGAATCGATCCCAGAGCACCTCGCCCCAGACCACCACCGCTTCGTCGCTAGTTGACATCGGACGAGATAGTGTAAACAATACACTTAATGCCAGAGCTCGACATCTACGGTGGCTCCCTGGCGCTGTGCACCGACTTGTACCAGCTGTCGATGGCCTGCGGCTACTGGAAGGCCGGTCACAGCGAGCGCGAGGCGGTGTTTCACCTGACCTATCGCCGCCCACCGTTCGGCGGCGGCTACGCGATCGCCGCAGGTATCGCCCCGGCGCTCGCGTACCTCGAGCGCTTGCGGTTCACCGAGGATGACCTCGCGTACCTGGCGACGCTGACCGATCTGACCGCCGCGCCGCTGTTTCCTCCAGGGTTCCTCGACTACCTGCGCGCGCTGCGCTTCACGTGCGCGGTCGATGCCGTACCTGAGGGGAGCCTCGTGTTCCCTCACGAGCCGATCATCCGCGTGCGCGGCCCGATCGGCCAGGCGCAGCTCGTCGAGACGGCGCTGCTCACGCTCGTCAACTTCCAGACCCTGATCGCCACGAAGGCTGCTCGCGTGTGTCAGGCCGCGCGCGGCAACCCCGTTCTCGAGTTCGGGCTGCGGCGCGCGCAGGGGTTCGACGGCGGACTCGGGGCGTCGCGGGCGGCGTACATCGGCGGCTGTGCCGCGACCTCCAACGTCCTCGCAGGCAAGTTGTTCGGCATTCCCGTACGCGGGACCCACGCCCACAGCTGGGTGATGTTCCACGGCGACGAGCTCGCGAGCTTCCGCGCGTACGCCGATGCCTTGCCCGGGAACTGCACGTTTCTGGTCGACACCTACGACACGATCGAAGGAGTCGCCCACGCGATCGAGGTCGGCAGGGAGCTGCGCGAGAAGGGATATCCGCTCGGCGGCATCCGACTCGATTCCGGCGATCTCGCCCACCTCTCGATCGAGGCGCGGCGGATGCTCGATGCTGCCGGGTTCTCCGACGCGAAGATCGTCGCGTCGAACGATCTCGACGAGACGCTGATCGCGAGCCTGTTCGAGCAGGGCGCCAAGATCGATGTGTTCGGAGTCGGGACCAAGCTCGTGACTGCGTTCGATCAACCCGCGCTCGGCGGTGTGTACAAGCTCGGGGCGAGCCGCGGCGAGGACGGGCAGTGGCGCGACGCGATCAAGCTCAGCGAGCAGCCGATCAAGATCTCCAACCCGGGCATCCTCCAGGTTCGCCGCTTGCGCCGCGACGGCGAGCTGGTCGGGGACGTGATCTACGACTCCGAGGCCGGGTTCACGGGACCGGCGCTGCACGACATCGAAGATCCCACCCGCCCGGTGTGGGCACCGGCCTACGAGACCGGCGAAGATCTCCTCGTGCCCATGCTCGATGCCGGGAACCGAGTCCGCGAGGTCGACAGCCTCGACGTGGCACGCACGCGCGCAGCTCGCGAGCTCGGTCAGCTGTCTCCACGCACGCGGCGCTTCATGAATCCGCAACCGTATCCGGTCGGTCTCGACAAGCACGTCCATTCGCGCAAACAGGCGCTGATCGCGACTGCCAGAGGGCAGCGATGAAGCCAATCGTCTTGAAGCCGCTCGTGTTCTCGACCGCCGCGTACGGCTACCTCGGCGAGGCGATGGCGAAGCAGGGCGGCTGGGAACAGGGCACGATCGCGCGCAAGACGTTCCCCGACGGCGAGCACTACCTGCGGCTCGACACGGATCCGGCCGACCGCGACGTCATCCTCATCGGCGGGACGGTCGACGAGAAGTCGACGCTCGAGCTCTACGATCTCGCGTGCGGGCTCGTCACCGATGGTGCGTTCCGCCTGCGGATGGTGATCCCGTTCTACGGCTACTCGACGATGGAGCGCCCGATCCGGCCGGGCGAGGTCGTGACGGCGAAGACCCGAGCGCGGCTGCTGTCTTCGATCCCGATGGCGAGCCGCGGCACCCAGGTGTTCATGCTCGATCTGCACGTCGCCTCGATCGCCCACTACTTCGACGGCGACATCCGGACGATCCATGTCTACGGCAAGTCCCTGGTCACCGCGGCGGCGCGTCGCCTCGGCGGCACCGACTTCGTGCTGGCGTGCACCGATGCAGGACGCGCGAAGTGGGTCGAGTCGCTCGCCAATGATCTTCACGTCGAGCCGGCGTTCGTTTACAAGCGGCGGGTCGATGGCAGCTCGACCGAGGTCACCGGCGTGTCCGCGCAGGTCGCGGGCCGGCACGTCGTGATCTACGACGACATGATCCGGACCGGTGGGTCGCTGCTCGGAGCCGCCGCGGCCTACCAGGAGGCTGGCGCGGTACGCATCGACGCGATCGCCACGCACGGGCTGTTTCCGGGAGATTCACTGACCCGGATCCGGGACAGCGGTCTGCTCGACCGCATCATCGTCACCGACAGCCATCCGCGCGCCGTCGCGCTCGCTAGCGACTTCCTGCAGGTCGAGAGCACCGCAACGCTCTTGACCGAGCATCTGATTTCCAACCGGTAGGTCGCAATGAGATTGATCAAGGTCGCCGTCGCGTGTGTCAACCAGACGCCGTTCGCGTGGGACGAGAACTTCGCCCACCTCCGCATGGCGATCGATCACGCGCGCGCCGAGGGAGCCACCTTGCTGTGTCTTCCGGAGCTCGCGATCACGGGCTACGCCTGCGAGGACGCGTTCTTCATGGACGGGCTCCAGGACACGGCGTTCGCCCAGCTCGAGGCACTCGCCCAGCTGACCCAGGGGATGGTCGTTGCGGTCGGGCTGCCGGTCTATCACGAGAAGGCGCTGTACAACGCCGCCGCGCTGCTCGCCGATGGGAAGATCGTCGGCTTCGTCGCGAAGCAGTTCCTTGCCGGTGATGGCATCCATTACGAGCCGCGCTGGTTCAAGGCATGGCCTGCGGGCGAGATCGACGTGCTCGAGCGCACCGCCGCGGATGGGTCGATTCGCCGGTTCCCGATCGGCGATCTGGTGTTCGATATTGGTGACGTCCGGATCGGGTTCGAGATCTGCGAGGACGCCTGGGTCGCGAATCGTCCCGGCATGGATCTCGCGCTGCGCGGCGCCGACATCCTGTGCAATCCATCGGCGAGTCACTTCGCGTTCGGCAAGTTCACCGTTCGCCAGCGGTTCGTGGTCGAGGGTTCGCGCGCGTTCGGTGTCGCGTACCTCTACGCGAACCTCATGGGCAACGAGGCGGGCCGCATCATCTACGACGGTGGCGCGCTGGTTGCCTCGGGCGGCGAGCTGGTCGCACGGGGCCGGCGGTTCTCCTTCCATGACGTGGAGCTCGCGTGCGCGGTGATCGACATCGACGGGAATCGCCGCGAGCAAGCGCGCCGGGGCAGCCACCGACCACGGCACGACGCCGAGGCTCTGGTCGTCGAGCACCCATTCGTCTGGCCGGTGCGCAAGCCCGAGAAGGTCGAGAAGCCGGCGGTGTCGTGGGAGGATCGGGCGACCGTCCGCGAGGAGGAGTTCGCGCGCGCCGTTGCGCTGGGCTTGTGGGACTACCTGCGGAAGAGCCGAGCGCAGGGCTACGTCGTGTCGCTGTCCGGCGGAGCCGACTCGGCCGCGTGCGCGGTGCTCGTCTCGCTGATGGTGCACTTCGCGTTCGCGGAGCTCGGCAAGGGCGGCGTCCGTCAGCATCTCCCAGTGATCCGGCGTCTCCACGACGTGCTCGATTCCGGGGGTGATGCGAAGGCTGCGGTCGGCGTGTTGCTGTCGTGTGCGTATCAACCGACGCAGCACTCCGGGCTGGTCACGCGGAACGCCGCGGAGCAGGTCGCGCGCGCGATCGGATCCGAGTTCCACGTCATCGACGTCGACGCTCAGTACAAGCAGTACATCGCATCCCTCGAGGGCGCGATCGGCCGCAAGCTCACGTGGGCCACCGACGACCTGACGTTGCAGAACATCCAGGCACGCGTCCGCGCACCATCGATCTGGATGCTGGCGAACCTGCGCAACGCGGTGCTGTTGACCACCTCGAACCGCTCCGAGGCCGCCGTCGGGTACGCGACGATGGATGGCGACACCGCGGGTGGGCTCGCGCCGCTCGGCGGCATCGACAAGACCTATCTCCGTGAGTGGCTACGCTGGATGGAGGGTAAGGGGCCCGTCGGTCTCGAGCCGGTCCCGGCGCTGCGCTTCATCAACTCTCAGCAGCCGACCGCCGAGCTCCGGCCGCCCGATAAGGACGGCAAGGCGCAGACCGACGAGGCGGACCTGATGCCGTACGACTTCCTCGAGGCGGTCGAGGATTCCGCGATCCGCGACAAGCACACGCCGGTCGAGGTGCTCCAGGATCTGCTGCCGCGGTATCCGGATCAGACGCCCCTGCAGCTCGCGATCTGGATCGAGCGCTTCTTCCGGCTGTGGTGCCGCAATCAGTGGAAGCGCGAGCGGCTGGCACCGGCGTTCCATCTCGATGATCGCAACGTCGATCCGAGGTCGTGGTGCCGGTTCCCCATCGTGTCCGGCGGATTCGAACGCGAGCTCGCCGAGCTCCGGTCGTTCGTGGCGTCGGGGCGTGCGGACCGATGAGCTTCTCCTACGAGTACGCTCGCCCGGCAGTCGCGGTCGACTGCGTCGTGTTCGGCCTCGATGAGACCGACCTCAAGGTCTTGCTGATCCAGCGCAAGCTGCAGCCGTTCCAGCACACGTGGGCTCTGCCGGGTGGCTTTGTCCGGATCCACGAGACGATCGACGAAGCCGCGCGCCGAGAGCTCGAGGAAGAGGCCGGCGTCTCCGAGATCTACCTCGAGCAGCTGTACACGTTCGGCGCGCTCGAGCGCGATCCACGCGAGCGCGTCGTCACGATCGCGTACTACGCCCTCGCCAAGCTCAGCGATCACAGGATCCGCGCCGCCACCGATGCGATGGGCGTCGGCTGGTTTGCTCTCGACGATCTGCCCAAGCTCGCGTTCGATCACCAGGAGATCGTCACCCGCGCGCACGAACGCCTCCGAGGCAAGGTCCGCTACGCCCCGGTTGGCTTCGAGCTGCTACCCCCGCGGTTCTCGCTGACCCAGCTACAGCGCCTCTACGAGATCATCCTGGGCACCGATCTCGACAAGCGCAACTTCAGGAAGAAGATCCTGTCTCTCGACCTCATCGTCGAGACCGACGAGGTCGAGCAGGGGGTTCGCCACCGCGCCGCGCGCCTCTACCGCTTCGATCGACGCAAGTACGACCGTCTGGCCAAGCAAGGCTTCGAGCTCTCGATATAGTCTGTGGGTATGCGCGCACTGATCCTGGTCGACCTGCAAAACGACTTCTGCCCCGGTGGCGCGCTCGCAGTCCCCAGAGGGGACGAGACCATTGCCATCGCGAATCGCGTGATGCCGCACTTCACGACCGTGGTCGTGACCCAGGACTGGCACCCGCCGGCTCACAAGAGCTTCGCGGTCAACAACCCAGGGACGAAGCCCGGCGACGTGATCGACGTCAGCGGCATCCAGCAGGCCATGTGGCCAGCACACTGCGTCCAGGAGACCCCGGGCGCGGAGATCCACGCTGGGCTCAACAAGGCCAAGGTCGCCGATCTGTTCAAGAAGGGCACCGATCCCGACTACGACAGCTACAGCGGCTTCTTCGACACCGGCAAGAAGAAGGCGACCGGCCTCGCCGCCTACCTCACCGAGCGCTGGATCAAGCAGGTCTACGTGATGGGCCTGGCGACCGACTACTGCGTCAAGTGGACGGCGCTCGATGCCAAGGAGCTCGGCTTCGACGTCTATGTCATCGAGGACGGCTGCCGTGCGGTCGAGCTCAAGCCCGGTGACGGTGACGCGGCGATCGAGGAGATGCGCGCTGCCGGTGTGCACATCGTCGAGAGCGGCGCGATCGGCGCGTAGCCGCCGGCACCTCGGCGGATGTGGAGTTAACAGTTCGCCGAGCCGCCCGTCCTTACTGGGTTGCACGCGGCGTACAGTCATCCCGTGGAGGAGCTGCCGGCGATCGTCAGCGCGGCGCGGCGCGGCGATCGCGCGGCGGTTGCGGAGCTGTATCGCCGGTTCCACCGCGCCGTGCACGGCGTCATCCTGGCGCGGGTCGCGTATCGGGATGCGGCCGATCTGGTGCAAGACGTGTTTGCGGCGGTGCTCGAGCGACTTCCACAGCTGGCCGAGCCGGCGGCGTTTCCGGGGTGGATCATGACGATCGCGCGCAACCGTTCGATCGATCACCTTCGCGGTCAGAAGCCGACGGATGAGCTGACGGATCTGCCGGGCGAGCCGTCGCGAGGCGCGGAGGTCGCGCAGGTGCTCGTGGCGTTGCGCGCGCTGCCCGAGGCGTATCAGGAGACGATGATCTTGAGGCTCGTCGAGGGGATGTCGGGCCCGGAGATCGCGGAGCAGACCGGGCTGTCCCCCGGATCGGTGCGCGTCAATCTGCACCGTGGCATGAAGCTGCTGCGCGAGCGCCTGGGCGTCTCGACCGGAGAGGAGGAATCCGATGAGCAAGCAGGATGAGCATCTGTGGAATCCCGCCGCACCGGAGGATCCCGAGGTTGCGCGACTCGCTGCCCTGCTGTCGCCGCTGAAGCACGACCGTCCGCTCGACGAGCTGCGTCTGCGCCGGCCCCGGAGCCGCGCACCGTGGATCATCGGGATCTCGATCGCCGTCGCGGCGGCGGCGGTGCTCGCGTTCGTGCTGCGGACGGCCGGCACGCCACAGCCCGAGCTGGCATGTGCGGGGACGCGCGGATTCGCATTCACTGCGCAGGGCGGCACGGTGGCGTGCGGCGGCACCCCGACGGCGCGCGGCGTGCTGCCGGTCGGTGGCGTGCTCGAGACCGGCGCGCACGAGGCCGAGCTGGCGATCGCCGACATCGGCAGCGCCACGCTCGGGGCGGGCACCCGCGTCCGCCTCGATCGCACCAGCGCCGAACGTCATCAGCTGTTCCTCGAGCGAGGACGCCTGCACGCACGAGTGTCAGCGCCCCCACGGATCTTCGCGGTGGCGACCCCGAGTGTCGCGGTGGTCGACCTGGGCTGCGAGTACACGATCGACATCGACGAGCACGGTGCCGGCTCCATCGAGGTGCGCACCGGACGCGTCGAGCTCGAGGCCGCCGCCGGGATCGTCATCGTCGTGCCGGCGGGCGCACACGCACGTTTGCTCTCTGGACGCCGCGCGAGTCTGCCACTGGTCGCAGGAGCCAGCCTGGCGCTGGTCGCCGCCGTCGCCGCGTTCGATGGTGGCGCATCGGGTGCGCCGGCGCAGGTGCTCGCGGCCGCGGCGCCGGCGGACGCGCTGACGGTGATCCACCTCGCGCTCCTCGTCGGTGCGCCGGAGCGGCGCGCGGTGCTCGAACGCCTCATGGACCTGGCGCCGGCGCCCGCTGGGGCCACGGTGGAGCAGGTCCTCGTCGAGCCGGCGCGGTTCGACGCGTGGCTCGAGGACATCGTCCTGACGGTCGAGCTCGGCGATCCGCGCCTGCGTTAAGCGTTCCCGGCAGGCCGTTCCAGCTACAGCGCGCGGTCGCGCACGTCGGTGAACCGACACCTGCTCCGCAATGGCGCGGATCACCATGTGGCACGCGGGGTGCTCATGCCTGCTTGCATGAAGCCAGACAACTCTTCGCAAGGCGGTCCAGTGGACCCCAACCAGGGCGAGGGCGACAAGGCCTCGGCGCGCCACTACAACCGCGACGCGCGCGAGTTCGTGGCGGAAGGTCGCGTCGAGGAGGCTGCTCGGGAAGCCAAGCAATATGTCGAGCGCGACCCGGCGGACGCAGCGCGCGCTGAACGCAAGGCGCAGCGTGGCCCGAACAGCCCTCGTGTCTCGGTGGACGAGCTCATCGCGAAGGGCAAGACGGTGGTTGATCGCGTGCGCCCCATGCTCGAGCGCGCCGCGGACAAGCTCCGTGCACGTTTCCGCAAGTAGCTAGTCAGTCACCCCAACGTCATCCCAACCCGAAGGAACCAAGTCATGTCT
>JACCQV010000764.1 GCA_013813945.1 Deltaproteobacteria bacterium
GCCTGCGTCGCCGACTGGTAGTGCTTGAGGCGCGAGCGATAGATCTCGCCGAGACCGTCGAACAGACCGACCTGGATCTTGTGGAAGGTCGGCGTCGCCTGCTTCGGCATGCGCTTGACCATGTCGCGATACGCGCGCTCCTGGCCCTTCCAGTCGCGCTTGGTGGTCAGCACCTTGTCGATCGCTTCGAACGAGCGCAGAGCGCGCGGGATCATCTGCTCCGACAGCTTCTCGGGAATCGAGAAGAAGCTATCGAGGGCCTTGTTGTAGTAGTCGACGGCCTCGTCGAGGGACTTCAGCTCGTCACGATAGATGGTCGCGGCCGCATGGAGGTAGGCACCCTTGCGGATGGTGTCGGACTCGAGAGCGATGAAGCGGTCGATGGTCTCGACGACCTTCTTCCACTGCTTCTGCTCGGTGTAGAGGTCGAGCACCTTCTGCAGCAGCTGGTGATCGTCGGGGGCAACCTCGAGAGCATCGAGGTACGCCGCCGTCGACTTCTGCGGGTTCTGCAGCTTCTCGTGATAGATCGTCGCGATCTCGTCGAGGAGCTGGACCTTCTCCTTCTCCTTGGCCGTCGCGATCAGACCGCGCTTGGCGTGGACCACCGCTTCCCAGTCGCCCTGCTGCGTCTGGAGATCGATCACCGCCATCAGCGTGTCGCGATGGTTCGGATTGATCTCGAGGGCCTTCTCGAACATGTTGAGCGCCTTCTTGCGCTCACCGAGGGCCTGACGGACCGCACCGAGACGGTTGTAGATGCGGACGACATCCGCCTCGTCCTGACCGTCGCGATGCTGGACCAGGATCGTCTGGTAGATCTTTCCGGCGTTGTCGAAGTCGCCCATCTTGAACAACAGATCGGCGCGGCCGGTCAGTGTTGGCAGATAGGTCGAATCGATGTCGTACGCAGCCTTGTAGTAGCCGAGCGCGCGCTGGAAATCACCGAGCGCATCCGCCGTCTTCGCCGCTCGGTAGTAGAGCTCGTTGAGCTCCTTGGGATCCGCGTGGAGCTGGCCGACCTTGCGCGCCAGCATGTCGATCACCGGGGACAGCTCGGCCCACTGCTGATCGTTGAAGTAGAGCTCGGCGAGTGGCCGGCCTGCTTCGACGTGCTCTGGATCGAGCGAGATCACCGCCGCGTACAACGCCTTCGCCTGGTCGTCCTGGTTGAGCTTGTACGAGTAGATGTTCGCGGCCTCGAACAGGAGCCGGACCTTGTCGAGCGCGACCGCCGTGTAGCTCTCCGCACGCACCATCATCTGGGCGGCCTTCAGCCAGTCACCGCGATCCGAGTACTGCTTGGTCAGGGCTTCCATCGTCGGCACGTGCGCCGGGTCGATGGCGAGGGCACGGAGGAGGTTGGCCTCCGCCGACTCTGCGTCCTGGAGCTGGGTGTACTGGATCCGGCCCATCCGGAAGTACAGGTCCACCTGCTTCTTCGTGTCGCCCGTCAGCTGGGTGAGGTGCGCCATCACATCGATCGCGCGGTCCCACTCGCTCATCTTCTCGTAGAGCCGACCGAGCGCCTCGAGGGCCCGCTGCTCGTCGGCATCGAACGACAGGACGTCGGAGTACGCCTCGACGGCGCGATCCATGTCCTGGAGGTTCGTGTCGTAAATGACGCCCATCGCCACGTAGAGGTCGACGCGCGTCTGCACGTCCGACGTCGACATGATGTGGTTGCGATAGGTCTCGACGAGCGCTTCCCACCTGCCCGCCTGCTGATACAGGCGTGCGAGCTCCCGGTACGCCGGGTAGTTGCGGTTGTCGATCGCGACGATCTTCTCGAGTGCCTCGGCGGCGCGGTCGAGCTTGCCGAACCGCTCCTCCCAGGCCGCAGCCATGCGCTCGTACAGCGGCACGCGCTCGGCATCCGACGGTGACGCATCGAGCTGTGCCTCGAGGACCTCGAGGTACTTCTCGGACTGGTTGGTCTTCTCGTACAGCCCCTCGAGCGCGCGCAGTGCGGTGAGGTTCACTGGATCGATGTGAACGACCTGGTTGTAGGCGGTGATCGCCTGACCCGCGTCGAACAGACGGAGGTCCCAGATCTGACCGACCTCGAGCCGGAACCGGACGATGTTCTGCTCGTCGGTGTCGAGCTCTGCACGCCGGTTGAGGATGTCGATCAGCGGCTCCCACTGCTCGACGCGGCGGTACAGCCGATCGAGGGCGGTGAGTGCAGTCGTCGACGTCTTCCCGTAGTTGAGCGCCTGCTGGTAGGCGTGGATGGAACCACCGAGGTCCTGCATCTGCCGCTCGAGCAAGTCTGCGAGCTGGATGTACAGCTCGGTCTTCTTCTCGGGGTTCGGCTCGACCGCCGCGTGGCGCCCGAGCGTCTCGATGAGCTCGCTCCACGAGCCGCGCTTGCGCTGCAGCTCGCCCATGCCGCCGAGCGCACCGGTGTGGCTCGGATCGATCCGCAGTGCCTGCTGCACCGAGTGGATCGCGTACTCGAGATGCGAGAGGTGCTCGGCATACCAGCGGCCGATCTTGACCCACAGGTCCGCCGCGCTGCCGCGGTCCTCACGCTCGAGCTCGTTGACGCGGTTCGTGTACTCGTCGAGCAGCTCCTGCCAGCGGTTTGTCGCGCTGGCGAGGCGCTCGAGCTCGTTCGCGGTCTGGTCGTGGGCGTAGTCGCGCTTGAACGCGGCCTGCAGCACGTAGAACGCGGACTCCTGATCCCCGATCTCGGTTTCGTAGATCTTGGCGACCCGATTGAGGATCTGGATCTGATCCTCGACGACGGGAACCAGCTCGCTGCGCTCGAGGAGGACCTCGACGAGCTCGGTCCACTTGTACTGCTGCTGGTAGATCGCCTCGAGGCGTTCCGATGAAGTCATGTTCGACGGGTCGGACGCCCGGACGCGCTCGTAGACCTGGGCGGCGCGGGTGAGGTCCTCGACCTTCTCCTCCCACGTCGATGCGGCCTGCAGCATGGTCTCCCGGCGCTGCGCTTCATCGTCGAGGACGAGCGCGCGCTTCTCGAGCACGTCGATCGCCTCTTCCCACCGCCCCTCACGCGTGAACAGCCCCTCGAGGGCCGCGAGCGCGCGGAAGTCCGACGGATCGATCGCGATCACGTGGCGCCAGGCCGCGACGGCCTCCTCGACACGACCGAGGACTTCGCCCTCGAGCTGGCCGAGCTGGGCGTAGAGCTCGATGGTCTCGCCCTCGGCGATCGCGCCGCTGAGCTGACCGACGTCGATGATCCGCCGCAGGGTCTCGGACAGCTCGTCCCATGCCTGCGTCGAGCGATAGAGCGCCGCGAGCGCACGGAGCGTCTCGAGGTCGTTGCCGTCGATCCGGTCAGCGGCGAGCCACGCATCGAGTGCGTTGCGCTCGCGCGAGAGCTTGTGCTCCCAGATGCCACCGAGCTGCTTGTACAGCCGGATCTGATCCTGGTCGGACTGCGAGACCGCGACCTGGCGCTCGAGGATCTCGACGAGCTCGTCCCACCGCTCGCGGCGGGTACACAGCTCACCGAGGGCCTGGAGTGCCTGCGGCTCCTCGCCGCGGATGTCGAGAACGCGCTGCCACAGCTCGATTGCCTTGTCCTCGTTGCCGATCGCATCGGACGAGATCCGGGCCATTCGCGCGTAGATGTCGGCCATCTCCGCGTCGGCTTCCGCGCAGTCGATCAGCTTCTCGTAGGTGTCGAACAGCTTCTGCCAGGCTTCGCGGCGGAAGTGGATCGACTCGATTGCCTCGAGGGCGCGCCGGTTGCGGCTCTCCTGGTCGAGGACGGACGTGTAACAGACGAGCGCAGAGTCGAGATCACCGAGCGCGTCGCTGAAGATCGCGCCGCGGCGGAAGTACAGCTCGAGCTGCTCGTCGGTGTCCTGGACCACCTCGATGCGGCGGCGCAGGATCTCGGCGAGGTCCTCGTACATCCCGGCCGTCAGGTAGAGACGGTCGAGCGACGCGAGCGCGTCGGCATCCTTGGGCTCGATCTCGAGGACGCGCAGGTGCGTCTCGACGGCGCTCGCTGCATCACGCAGCTCGAGCTCGTGGACCCGCGCCATGCGCAGCAGCGTCTGGCGCTTCACGTCCTTGTCGGTCGTACGCTCGAGCGCGCGCGTGTACGCGGCGCCCTGGGCGTCCCATGATCCGCTCTCGTTGGCGAGCCGCTCGCTCTCCTCGAGCGCGCGATCCCACCGCGGATCCTCGACGAGGGCTTCGCTCCACCAGTGGAACGCCTTCGCCTGATCGTAGAGCCGGCCCTCGGCC
>JACCQV010000797.1 GCA_013813945.1 Deltaproteobacteria bacterium
ATCGGTGTCGAGCGGGGTGAACGTGCCCATGCGGGCGTGGCCACCGCCGAGGTCATCGATCGCGATCTTGAAGCCGAGCTCGCGCAGCTCCGCGACGCGGTAGCGCAGATCGCTCTCGCCCGCGAGCGACGTCCGCTCGGTGATCTCGAGGATCACGCGCGATGCCACCTTCGAGAGTGGCGCGAACGCGCTGGTCAGTTGCTTGTCGAACAGATCGAGCAGGTGGAGGTTGATGAACACGAACCCGCGCTCGGGCGGCGCCTCCGTGATCACCTTCGCCGACTGCGCACGCACGGCGCGACCGAGGATCGGAATCCGCTCGAGCCGTTCGGCGGCATCGAGGATCGCACCCGGATGGGGCAGGGACTTGTCGGTGGAGCGGAGCAGGGCCTCGTAGCCGAACCGAGCGCGCGTCTTCGCGTGAACGATCGGCTGGAAGTGCATCGTCATGCCCGCGAGGCAGCGGCTCAGCTTCTCCTCGAGGTCGCGCAGCTGGATCGCGGGGTCGGTGCTCTCGTCGTAGAGCGCCTCGGGGTTCGTCCCCCTGGGCATCCGCGGATCTGGAGGGCCCGAGGACAACACGCTCATCGTATACGCGTGCGGTCAGCGAATCCACGCTCGATCGGGGAGAGCACGAATGCTTCACCCGCCCGCATGTGTGGCTAGCAGAGCCGGCGTAGGTGCTCGCGAAACTCGGAGACGACCAGCGACGCGGGATGCTTGTCCAGCTCGCTGTTGATGAGGTCATCCACGATCGGAAGATCCAGCACCAGGCGGTACAGCATCATGCAGGCGCGCGAGGAGAGCGGGATGAACCGGGCCTCGCCCTGGAGTACGACGTTGGACGACGCCGGGGTCGACCACTGGACCCCGAGCGTACTCGGGTCGTACTTGTATTCGAGGGTGTACCCGAGCGACCCACGCTCGAGCTTGCGGGTGAAGGCGACGCGCTCCGGACGGCCTTCAGGGGTCCTGCGGACCACACGAGCCGTCTGGACGATGGGGAGCCAGCGCGGCACCTCCATGGCGTCCGCGAACACCTCGAACGCGACGCCGGCGCCGACCGTCAGGGTCGTGGAGACCTCGCTGGCGAGGGGGGAGACCGGAGGGGCAAAAGCGAGTGCGGTGACCATGGGATACGTCCTTGTTGAGCTGCCTTTCCCATGAGCAACCGCGATACCAGAGTGTGACGACCAGGTTACAGCGAGTTGAAGGTGGTTCCGTTCGGCCTACCGACCACCGGAGTTGCCGCTGAGCAAGGTCGGTGTCCGCTAACTCGCGACCCCACTCTGGGGTTGGCAGTCCACGCATGACCACGTCCAGCGCGGCGGAGTGCCGAGCTGGTAACAGGAGATCGCTCCCTGGCAACGACGGCACGGTTTGCCGCTCCGGCTGTACACGAAGTAGCGCTCATCGCCTGGAACGTCTCCCGCGAGTCGCTCGCGTGTCGACCGCATCCCCGGTCCGGGATGGACATTTTCGAGCATCAGCTCGCGCGCGGTCGTGTAGAGAGCTTCGAGCTGGCCGACATCGATCGCGTCGATTCGCGTGCGCGGATCGATGCCGCGGAGGAACAGCGCCTCGCACTTGTAGATATTTCCGATCCCCGATGCGATGCGCTGATCGAGCAAAACGTCGGCGATCATGCGCGTCTTGTGCAGCGCTGCGCGCTCTGCAGCGCGCTGGCTATCGAAGTCGTCAGCAAGGACATCTGGCCCCAGCGAAGAGATCGCCTGACCGTGCAGCGGAGCGCGCCGATCGGAGATCTCCACCGTGCGTGCTCCGATCCACAGATGCACGTCATTCACCGTGACGAGCGCGAGGCTGACGCGCCCCGGTGACATCCTGGCGAGCATCGCCTCGCCTTCGCGGCGGGGATACGAACGTTGCCGTCCATACATCCCGAGGTGCATGCGGAGATACGATCCAGTGTCGACGTCGATCACCAGGTGCTTGCCGTGTGCGGTGACGGCGGTGACGGTCACTCCCGAGATCTGCCGCGCGAGCCCTTGCGTCGTGACGCGCTCGAGCACCTTGCCGATCAGGCGTGGTCCGAGGTTCACCGCGATGCGGTGGATCGTGTCGCCCTCGGGCATGGCCGACTATGGCGCAGCTCGCGCGCTACGGCACGGACGGCGGTTCGAGCACGTAGAGGTCCGACGCATCGGAGTTCGTCGAGTAGGCGATGATCTCGCCGGTCCCATCGAGCGCGACCGCGTAGTAGACCGGCCGCTGCTCGGGCGTGATCCGCGTCCAGCTCGTGCGTGCTCCGCTTGCGAGATCGATCCGATCGACCTCGATCGTGTCATTCGCGACGTGCATGACGAACACGGCCGTACCGTCAGCCGTGAAGCTCAAGGGCCGCTCGCCGGTCGGACCGCTGATCCCCCGGGTGGCGCCGCCCACGGTCACGAGGTCGACGCCGCCCGCGGCCCCGGTGAGCGCCACGGTCTGACCGTCGGGCGAGATCGCGTGAGCCTCGACCCCACGCGCCGGAGCGAGCGGGACCTGAGTGCCGAGCTCGAGATCGATCCGCCACAGCTTCTGGGCGGCCGCAGGCTCGCCGTCCGCGATCACGACGTAGCGGCCGGACCACGACACCGATACGCGCCCACTGGTGTCGAGGCTCGCGATCGGTCCCAGGGGAACCGTGGTCGTGGTGCCGACGCCCGTCGGGATCCTCTTGAGCGTGTTCGCGTCTGCTACTGCAATCATACCGCTGGCGTCAGGAAGCAGGGCGAGCCGGTAGCTATGCGCGATCAGCGCCGGTGGTTGGTCGCCGCGCTTGAGGAACTGCGCATAGCCTTCCGTGGTCTCTCCCGTGCCCGCGGCCTCGAAAAACGCGATCGAGGTGCCGTCGCTCGAGATCGACTCGACCTCGCTGGAGTCGAACCAGCCGACCTCGCGAAATGGCCCACCGCGCGGCCCGGTGAACATCTTGAGGCGAACGTCCGTGGGCGCGACGAGGATCTTCCCGGCGCGGACATCCGCCAGGACGAGCCTCGTGGCACCGCGCAACACGACGCGTTCCTTGCCGGCACGGTCGAGACCGAACATCAGCGGGCCGTTCGAGAACCAGATCTCCGTGCCGTCGGGCGACCACGCGACACTCTCGATCCCGATCTGAGGACTCGACGCGAGCAGCTGCTTGCCGCTCGTATCCACGACGATGACCCGCCCGCGGGAGTCCTGGCTCGCTGGATGTTCCACGTACGCGAAGCGGTCACCACCGGGCGACACGCGCAGAAACCCGAGCTTGCCGGTCTTGATCCCGACGATCTCCGTGCCGATCGGGTACTCGATCGAGCTGCCTTCGCGAACGACCGCGATCTTGTCGCCGTCCGGAAGCCAGGTCGCGTCGGTCACGCGATCGGCAATCGCGCGAGGCCCAGATCCCTCGATCACCCGCGCAAGGGTTCCGCCCGCATCGGGATCACCGAGGAGCACGGCGAGCTCCCCCTTGGAAGACACGGAGAGCAACCGGCCATCGATCTGGAGCGGAAGGATCGACGGCTGCGCGATCTGCGATCGGATCACCTGCTCGCGGCCATCGCGCAGCGCCGAGTAGAGGACGCTGCCCCCATCTGGCGCGAGCCGTGCGTGCCACACCGACTGCGTGTGATACGTGACGCGCCGGTACGCCGGCCCGCCCTCGACCAGCGAGGGCCACCGCGGCGTGAGCCCGGCGGGCGGAGTCGTGGTGCCGCGGCCCATGAGAAAACCAACGACGAGGGCAGCGCCAGCCACGGCCGTGGCCAGCGCGATCCAGCCCAGCGCCCGAGTCCGCTGGCGGACCGCGGGCTCGGGATCGCGGATCGTGCGCGCGGATTGTCGGGGATCGGGCTCGATCGAGACCTTGGAGATCCGGGAGACCGGATCGGTCGAGGCGTCGAGCTCGTCGAGCGCGAAGGCGAGATCGATCGCGGACTGGAAGCGAGCATCTGGCCGCTTCTCGAGGCAGCGCAGAACCACCCGTGCGAGCGCCTTGGTCGCACCCTTCGGCGGCTCGGCCGGGGTCTTCAGGATCGCGTACGACTCCTCGACGGCGCTGTCGGACACGAACGCCCGCTTCCCGCAGATCATCTCGTACAGCACGACGCCGAGAGCGAAGATGTCGGTCCGCTCGTCGATCTTGCCGCCGTCGAGCTGTTCCGGCGCCATGTAGCCGGGCGTCCCGATCACGAGGCCCGTATCCCGGGTATTCGGCGCCACCGTCGGCTCGGTCGCGATGTCGGCGGTGACCGCGTCCATCTCGACGCTGGCGCGCCGCAGCTTCGCGATCCCGAAGTCGAGGACCTTGGTCCGGCCCTCGGTGGTGAGGAAGATGTTGTCTGGTTTGACGTCGCGATGAATGACGCCCGCGTCATGCGCGGCGGCGAGCCCACGAGCAACGTCGGCGCCGATCTGGATCGCCTCGCGCAGCCGCAGTGGGCCGCGGGACAGCCGGGCGCGCAGCGACTCGCCATCCAGCATCTCGGTGACGAGGAACGGGACACCCTCGTGATCACCGACATCGTGCAGCGTCAGCAGGTTCGGGTGGTTGAGCGCTCCGATCGTGCGTGCCTCGCGCTCGAACCGGCGAAAGTGCTCACCGCGGGCATGGGGCAGGACCTTGATCGCGACCTTGCGGCCGAGGCGGGAGTCATCGGCGCGATAGACGACGCCCATCCCACCGGCGCCGATTGCATGCTCGATCTCGTACGGCCCGAGCCTGGTCCCCGCAGCGATCTTCATCCGTCGCCTCCAGTCTAACCGGCTACCCGTCGGGGGTGGGGCTCGCCGTCGCGGGATCGTCGTCGTCGTCCTCGTCGTCGCCGGCGGGCTCGGTCTCCGGTGGCGCGGGGGTCAGCGAGGGCGCGACGCCGCGTACGACGAGCCCTCGGTAATCCACGCGGGCGCCCGCTGCGAGCAGGCCGCGGGCGAACGGGGACTCGCTGGAGGCGACCCCATCGATCGACTCGATCAAGAGCTCACGCCGGCGCACCTTCTGCG
>JACCQV010000560.1 GCA_013813945.1 Deltaproteobacteria bacterium
GCGAGCACTCGTGCGACCTCACCGGTCTGCTGCACTTGCTGTGCAGGACTCGACACAACCTGGCCGAGTGCCTCGGGCCGACCGCCGACGTGCTGCGCCTCGGCGTTGCTCTTCTGCGTCAGCGCACTGCCGCGCTTGTCGGAGCGCAGCGCGTTGAGCGCCGTGTTGATCGTGATGCGGTAGAGCCAGGTGAAGAAGTCCGCGCGACCGTCAAACGTCGGCAATCCGCGATACGCGCGAACGAACGCCTCTTGCGTGGCGTCGTCGGCATCGCTGTGATTGCCGAGTATATGAAGTGCGGCGGAGTACACGCGTCGTTGATATTTCTGCACGAGGCGACCGAATGCCTCGCGATTGCCTTGCCGTGCAAGGTCGAGGTCGGGGTCCTCGTCAGCCATTGCGGGCACTATAAAGGGACCGAAGCTTGGACAACAACAAGGCGGCCAGCTTTGGGTCAGCGACGTCGATCGGCTTCGAACAGCTTGGGGACCAGGCCTGCGGCAAGGTCCGACAGGCGGGCCAGGGCCCGGGCTGCCTCCGCCTGCGTTCCCAGGCGGGCCCGGACGCGCTCCGCCCCCGTGGATCCGGCATCAGACGCCCGCTGGCGGATCGTCGCATCCAGGACATTCAGGGGGTCTGCCCCACCAAGCACGGCGCGGAGGGCTCCGATCCGTGTGCGAGCCTCCCGGAGGGCGTCCGCGACATCTTCGGCGAAGGCGGCGATCATCTCGACCGGAGCGCTCGTCCCCGCCGACAGCGCATCGAGATCGACCAGCGCCAGATCGCGCAGCCGCGTCGACAGCGCCTCATCGGCGTCGAGCGTGCTCGCGGTGGTGGCCTGCCCGATTGTCGTGGTCAACATCACGGTTTCGGGTCATCGGGCTTGGGGGGAAGCGCCTTCTGCTTCGCCTCCTTGTCCGCCGCCATCTTCGACTTGAGCTTGGACAGCGCATCGTCCGGCCCGTCCGGAAGTGCGAGCTGGTCCCCCTTGCGCGAGGCAGCGAGGATCTTCGCATCGAGCTCCGCGGCCTCTGCGCCTTCGCCGCGCATCGCCGCATCGACCTCGCTCTCGATCACCTCCTGGTCGATCCGTTCCTCGGCGGACTTGAACTTGTCCCAGACGGACGTGTCATTACCGAACGCGTCACCGCCTGCCGAGCGCGCCGACGCGATCTGGGTGGCGAGCGTGCCCTTACGCATCTTGAGGAGCTGGAGCTTGGTCTCGAACTCCTTGCGACTCTTGTTGAGCTGGACCGCGTAGCCGGTCGCCTCGTTCTTGTCGCGCAGGATCTTCACGTACTCGGTCTCGCAGGCCTTCTTCTCGCGGAGCGCGATCTTCGCGGCGTCGTCATCGCCCGCCTTGATCGCGACCATCGCGCGGCGCTCCCACTCGGCGGCCTTGGCCTTGTACTTCTCGAGATCGTTGTCCATGTTCTTCGCGGTGGCCTTGTACGAGATCAGCTCGGCCATCGCCTTCTTCTTGCCCTCCTCGAGCTCGAGGATCGCCATCTCGACTTCCTTGGCGGGATCGATCGCCTTGTCGATCGCGGCGTTCGCCTTGCTCGAGATACCGCTCTTGATCTTGGAGAAGATGCCCATCGCCCTGGGAGTTTAGCCCTACTCCTTGCCGAGTGCGTACTTGCGATAGCGCTGTCGGAACTGGTCGTAGCTGAGCCCCAGCAACGCCGCGGCTTCCTTCTGCTTGAACCGGGTGCGCTCCAGGGCGTCGCGGCAGAGCCACTCCTCGAACGCATCGACGCGCTCGTTGAGGGGACGCCGCGGATCGTCCGCGAACGTGATCCCCGACGACGCCGCGGCTGCGTTCGCCTCCGGCGGCAGCGCGACATCGACGTCGGCCTCGGTCAGCACGTCATGCGTTGCCATGTACGCTGCCCGCTCGACGATGTTCTTCAGCTCGCGCACGTTGCCCGGGTAGTCGTACTGCGCGAACCGATCGAGCGCGCCTGCGCTGATCTCCTTGACCGCGATCCCCGCGACGTCCTGGCGGAACCGGGCGAGGAAGTGCATCGCGAGCACAGGGACATCTTCCATGCGAGCGGCGAGGGACGGCAGCGTGATCACCTCGAAGGCGAGCCGGTCGTAGAGGTCCGCGCGGAACTTGCCGTCAGCCATCGCCTGCTTGAGGTCTGCATTGGTCGCCGCGATGACGCGGACGTTGACCTGGATCGACTCGCTGCCGGCGACGCGCTCGAACCGCTGGTACTCGAGGACACGCAGGATCTTGGCCTGGAACTCGAGCGACATGTTCCCGATCTCGTCGAGGAACAGGGTCCCTCCATCGGCGAGCTCGAACTTCCCTTCCTTCTGCTTGGTCGCCCCGGTGAACGCGCCCTCTTCGTGGCCGAACAGCTCGCTCTCGAGCAAGCTCTCCGCGACAGCCGCGCAGTTGATCGTGATGTACGGCTCCGACGCGCGTGGCGAGAGCGTGTGGATCGCGCGCGCGACAAGCTCCTTGCCGGTGCCGCGCGGTCCGAGCACGAGCACAGGGCGCGGCAGCGGTGCGACCTTCTCGATCTTCGTCATCACCGTGCGCATCGGCTGCGAGTCACCGACGATCTGCCAGCGCCGCCCCGCCGCCTTGCGCAGCCGCTCGTTCGTCGCGCGCAGCTCGCGGTTCTCTTCCTCGAGCCGACGCCGATCGAGCGCGTGCTGGAGAATGCGCTCGACCTTCTCGACCGAGATCTCGAGCTTGTCCTCGAGGTACGGGTCCTTCGTGATGAAGTCGACCGCGCCTGCTTTGACTGCCTGCACGGCGTCATCGATCGTGCCGTGCCCGGTCAGGATGATGATCGGCAGGTCGGGGAGGCGCAGTCGGATCGCGCGGCAGATCTCGATCCCGGTGCGCCGGCCTGGGCCGAGATCGAGATCGAGCACCGCGAGGTCGGCCTCGTTCGTGAGCAACCACTTGATCGCGTCCTCGCCGTCGTCAAAGCCGACGACGTTGCTGCCGCGCGCGCGGAACACATCTCCGAGCAGGCGGCGAACCTCCGCCTGATCGTCGACGCACAGGATCGTCCCGATCGTCACGGTAGACCTCGCTCGGCGGACCACATCGGCAGCGATGCGAGCCCGCGGTTATCCGTGGGCAGCGTGATCGTGATCGTCGTGCCTACGCCCTCCTCGGAGTCGACGGTGATCCGACCGTGATGCGCCGCAACCACCCGCTCGGCGATCGCGAGGCCAACGCCGGAGCCGGTCTCCTTCGTCGTGAACCCGGGGACGAACAGCCGCCCGAGGTGCGAGCGCGGGATGCCCGGTCCGGTGTCGGTGACCACCATCTCGACGAGCGGGGCTGCGCTACCGCCGGGTGCGATCAGCGCCCGCACGCGGACGACGACCTCGCCACCCGCGGGTGCGCATGCTTCGGCCGCATTCGACACGACGTTGAGCATCGCTTCGCGCAGCAGCATGCGGTCGCCACGAACATCGGGAAGCCCGCCTTGGGTCTCGAGGGTGACCGGCACCTGCTGGGTCCTCGCCTGCGCGGCCATCACGACTTCGTGGAGCAGCGGCGACAGCGGGACCAGCTCGACCGTCGGCGTCGGCGCCTGCATCGACCGCAGGTACTGCGCCCACTCCTCGTAGAGCGCGGTGACATCCGTCTCGAGGTCCTTGAGTCGATCGTGGAGATCGCCTTCGGCTGCGAGCTTGCGCGCTGAGCGGGCGCGCGCGCCGATGATTCCGAGGAGGTTCTTCACCCGATGACCGTGGGCGTAGACACCTGCGATCACGTCGTGGCGTACGACCTCGGCGGTCGCGGTCACGAGGCGCGGCGCGACGGCTCCGGCTGCACTCCCCGCCCCCGGGTTCGCCGCATCGAGCAGCCGCCCGACGACAACTCCCAGGCTCGGTGACTTCGCGTCGAGCATCCGCGCTGCATTGCGCCAGGCCAGGCCATGGCTCGCATCGATTCGCAACGCCCGCTCGATCTCCGAGAGCGCACCGGCCTGGTCGCCGCGGTCGAGCATCAGCAGCGCGAGCCGGCATGCCGCGGCGGTGTGCCCCGGCTGGAAGGCCAGGCCCTTGCGATATGCCGCCTCGGCGCGGTCGCGGGTCGCCAGATCGTCGGCGCACAGCGATCCGTAGAGGAACCACAGCCGCGCGCGATCGACCGCAGGCAACGACTCACCCGCAGCAGCCTCGATCAAGGCATCGAGCTCGCCGAGCAGCGCAACGTGGTCGACAACCCCATGCTTGCGCGCGCGCCGCTCGAGCCGCCGCAACCGGATCGCCGCGCTGCTCGTCTCGATCGCGGCGAGCTCTTCATCGATCGCACGATCCGTGACAGCGGCATCGCCGGCGGCATGGCGTGCAGACAGCAGAGCCGCCGCGCACATCCTCCGGCCCGCGGTGTCCTTGACACCCTCGAGGCTCTTCGATGCCTCTGCGCCCCGACCGTTCGCGACCAGCGCCGCGCTGATCTCCTCGAGGAGCGTCAGCGATTCGTGCGCGACGCCGTGTGATGCCGCAGTGACCGCGGCCCCGAACGCTGCCCCGGCTTGCGCACCTGCACCGCTCACGTCGCCCTGCGCATCCGCCGCACGCGACAGCTCGAGGTGCGCGCGCGCGCGATCCCACGGAGCGAGCTTGGGTGCATCGAGTGCGGTGGCGAGCGTCATCCGTGCCGCCGCCAGCTCGCCCGCAGCGACCTGGGCCCGGCCGAGCAGGATCTTCGTTGCGGGTCCGGGGGCACGCTTCGCCGCTTCCATCGCGAACTTCCGCGCGCTCGCGGAGTCGCCCTGCGAGAGTGCGATCTCGGTGAGCCGGAGGGCGGGCGTTGCGTCATCCGATTGCGCCAGCGCACGACCGAGCGCGCTCTTCGCCGCGGCTGGAAGACCGAGCGCCCAGTAGCGATCGCCCAGCTCCATCAGCGAGGTCGCAGACGCCATGGCCGGTGATGTTACTCGATGGCGGCGCGGCGAAACTTGATTGACACCCCCGAATGACCCGGTGTAGCCAGGCCCTCATGAACGTTCCATTCGCCCTGGTTCTCGGCCTGGCCCTGGTTGGTTGCAGCGGTGACGACAGTGGCGTGGGCAGCGGCGGGGACTCGCTCCCCAAGCGCGGCGAGCTGACGTC
>JACCQV010000834.1 GCA_013813945.1 Deltaproteobacteria bacterium
TCGTACGACAGGCCGAGCTTCTTGAGCTGGCTCTTGAAGGTCGCGATGTTCCGGGCGGTGATCACGCTCGGGTGCTCGCCCGTGCGCTCGGCGCGGCGCTCGGCGGGGAGACCGAAGCTGTCCCACCCCATCACCCGCAGCACGTTGAAGCCCATCATCCGCTTTGCGCGCGCGACGACGTCGGTCGCGGTGTAGCCCTTCGGATGCCCGACGTGGAGGCCATCGCCAGAGGGGTACGGGAACATGTCGAGCACGTAGTACTTCGGCCGGGTCCGGTCGGTCGGCGTCAGGAACGTCTGCTCGCGCTCCCAGAGCTCCTGCCACTTCGCGTCGAGTGTCTGGTGATCGAAGCCGGCCATCAGCTCTTCAACACGGCGGTGATCCGCTTCGTGATCTCGTCCGGATCACCGACCCCGTCCACCCGCTCGAGGATTCCCTTGTTCTGGTAGTACGGCACGATCGGTTCGGTCTCCGAGTGATACTTCTGCACGCGCGTGGTCACCGCCTCGACGGTGTCGTCCTTGCGATGGACGAGGCGCTCCGCGATCTCGGGCGGTGGCGGGTTGTACTTGAGGTGATAGATGAGCCCGGTCTCGGGATCGCTGCGACGCCCGCACGCACGCTCCTCGAGCAGCTGATCCGGAACCTCGATCAGGACGACGGCGTCGAGCTTTACGTTCGCCTTGGTCATCGCGGTGTCGAGCGCTTCGGCCTGCGGGCGCGTTCGCGGGAACCCATCGAGCATGAACCCGTTTGCGCAGTCGGGCTTCGCGACGCGTTCGAGGATCATCCCGATCACCACGTCGTCGGGCACGAGCTTGCCCGCCTTCATGAAGGTATCGGCTTCCTTGCCGAGGTTCGTACCCTCCTTCACCGCGGCGCGAAGCATGTCGCCGCTCGAGATGTGAGGGATCTTGTACGTTTCGACCAGCCTGGCCGCCTGCGTGCCCTTTCCAGCACCAGGTGGTCCGACGAGGATCATGCGCATGAGTCGCATCGAAGCATGCGCGCCGCGCCGAAGCAATCAGGGTAAGGTCGCAACAATGATGGCGCCGGTCGCGATCTGGTTCAAAGCGGTGAGCTGGGCCATGGCCGCCCTGCTGTTCGGCTGCGTCGTGCTGCAGCTCAACGACCCGGACCCCGCCCGCTGGATGGCAATCTACGGGGCGGGAGCCATCGTCTCGATCCTGCTCCCGGTCAAGAAGCCGGTGGCGGCACTCGCGCTGCTGATTGGCCTGATCTCCCTGGCCTGGGCCATCTATCTCATCCACTCCGTGTGGGGTCTGATCGCGATCTCGGATCTATCGAACAAGATGAGCGAGAAGGGTGGCGCCGTCGAGGTCGGGCGCGAGGCAGGAGGCCTCGTGATCGAAGGCGTCTGGCTGATGCTCGCGGCGAGCTACCGCGGCGCGCGCGCCTAGGCCCGCAGCATTTCAATGTGCGGGATTCCGTCCTCGTCGTATGGCTCGGACGCGCGGACGAATCCGAAGCCGCCGTAGAACCGCTCGAGGTGGGCCTGGGCTCCGATCCGGATCGGGATCGGACCCAGAGTGGCGATCGCGCGCTCCATGAGCTCCTTGCCAAGACCGCTGGCGCGCGCCTCGGGCGCGGTGATCACACGGCCGATCGAGGCCTCGGCGAACTTCAACCCCGCCGGCACCAGGCGACAGTACGCGTGGATCGCGCGGGTCTCGTCCTCGGCCCACAGATGGCGGCACTGCGGATCGGCGCCATCGGCATCGACATACGCACAGTTCTGCTCGACGACGAACACGCGCTCGCGGAGGGCCCAGATCGCGTAGAGCTCGCGGACGTTGAGCTCTGCGAACTCACGATCGTACCAGCTCCGTGCCACTCGCAGACGCTAGCATGCGGTAGGTTTGCGCCGTGCGCAGCGTCTGCGTCTACCTGTCCTCGTCGAACGGCCGCCCCGCCGATGTTGCGGCGATCACCGAGCTGTCCCGAGAGATCGTGCGACGGGGCCTCACGCTCGTCTACGGTGGTGCGCACCGCGGCCTGATGGGCGTCCTCGCCGACGCCGCGCTCGCCGCCGGAGGCAAGGTGCTCGGGGTGATCCCGCAAGCGCTCGTCGACTTCGAGGTCGCGCACACGGGCCTGACCGAGCAGCACATCGTCGAGACGATGCATCAGCGCAAGGCCATGATGTTCACGCTCGCGGATGCGTTCGTCGTCGCACCGGGTGGGTACGGCACCCTCGAAGAAGCGTTCGAGATGCTGACGGGCCTCCAGCTCAGCTATCACGCCAAGCCGATCGTGTTCCTCGATGTCGAGGGCTTCTGGTCGGGAATGGGCGCCTTCCTCGACCATGCGGTCGAGGCCCAGGTCCTGCGCCCCGAGATGCGCGTGCTATTTCGCACCGCGTCGACGGCCGCCGCAGCGCTCGACCTGCTCGCGGGTCTACCGCGCGCTTCGTGATAGCCTCGATGCATGTCCCCTCGCGTCGCTGGCGCGGCGCTCGCGTTGCTCGCGGCGATCATGCTGGTGGTGTCGATCGCCGGCATCCCGGCGGGCTGGTGGGCCGGGCATCCCGTGCGCAACGGCGAGGCGATGCACAAGAAGGACGTCGACGTCTCCTTGCTCAACGCCGTTGGCTGCAACACCGGCGGTGACGGCTCGTGCGAGCCGCTCCAGCTGTCTGCGGGCTTCGATACGATGCGCTACGTCGAGCTCGGTGCGTCCGGCCTGCTCGCGCTCGCGTGCCTGCTGCTCGCGGGTGTGACCCTCGCAGGCAGTGACCGGCGCAAGCAGGTCGGACTGCTCGTCATCGGTCTGGCCGTGGTGGGCGCGGTGCTCGCCGGCGCGCTGATCTTCATGCCGAAGATGGCGACCGCCAACATCGAGCTCCCCATCGGTCCGGGCGTGTTCGTGTTCTTCGGTGGGATCGCATGTGCGGTGCTCGGCAGCGTGCTCGCGATGCGACCGACGCCGCGGCTCGAGCTGCAGCCGCCACGACAATCCTTCGCGCCCACGCTCGCTGCGCCACCCGCAGCGCAGCCGGTCGACGCACTCGCGATGTTGCGTGAATCGCCGGCGCCGGACCCGAAGCTGTCGCGGCCGCCCAAGAGTCCGGGTGGCCAGCTTGCCGGACCCGCAGGTCCGCTCGCGCCGCCATCGTTTGCGCCCGCACCGTACACGCTGCCGGCGGCCCAGCCGTTCGCTCCGCCCGAGGACGCCCCGACCGTCCTGCCGCCTACCCCGCCTCCCTCGGCGGCCACACCGTTCAGCCCACGCCCGGGCGCCCCTCCGATCGCGACGCCGCCACCACCACCCGACGCTCGCGCGCGACCGGCCAGCATCGCTCCGCCACTGCCCGGGCTCGATCGCACGAAGTCGTCGAGCCCGATGCCGGCGCTACCCGGCGATCGGTTCAAGGCCGCGGGCACGGGCCCCGGCTCCGATCGCCCGAAGTCCGCGAGCGTCCCTCCACCGAGCGCCGA
>JACCQV010000881.1 GCA_013813945.1 Deltaproteobacteria bacterium
GAACGTGACCGTGACCAGCACGACCCAGGCGGCGCTGACGATCAGCGGCGTGGGCTCGGTCAAGACGACCAAGTCGGGCGGCTTCCAGATCAGCTGGACGACGAACCTGCCGTCGAACTCGGTGGTGACCTTCACCGGCCAGGCGCCGTTCACGAACGCGGCGATGGTGACGGCCCACACGATGGCGTTCACCGGCCAGAGGAACGCGACCTATACGTACTCGGTCAGCTCGACCGACGCGAACGGGACCACCCAGACCTCCGGCCCGTACACGCACCAGAACTGAAACACCGGACTTCGGCGTTCAGCGCGCGAGTGGCGAGAGCTGCTCGCGCGTCTGTCGTTTCGGTATGGGCGCCCCCCCTTCGCGGATGTAATCGCCAGGTTTACGCGGACCTGGCCGACTCCCCGGTGAGCCAGCCACTCCGGTCGCCAGGGCAGTGCAACCTCAAGTGATCACTGGGGCCGGATCTGGATCGTAAGTTGCGATGGATGCTCAGCATGCGCATCCGCCCGGCTATCAGAGTTGCCATCCTCGCGTCGCTCACCTTCGGGGGGGCCGCCGGCTGCGATGACGACGACCAGTTCGACCTCACCCCCCTCTACAACCACGCGAACGGTCGCATCGTCATCGAGCTCGGCACCGAGCTGGCCGATGGCGAGCAGCTGTTCACCCGCGCTCGTCGCGGCAACTTCGGCACGCTCGACTGCCAGCAGCTGATCGCCGAGATCAGCCCGATCGAGGATGCCGCTGGCACGTCGATCGACGGCCCGGTCGTTGACCAGGCGCTGACCAAGACGTTCTACGACGGGGACCAGTGGCTCGACCCGACCCCCGACATGCTCCGCCAGCTCGAAGGCGGCATCGACTCCATCATCGACGTCTGCTTGATGAACGGCACGACCGTCGTCCATCAGGTCGAGCGCGACCTGTTCCAGGCATGGGACGCGGCACGCGCCGATGGCATCGGCGGCAAGGCCGACGACCCGAGCGGCGAAGCGCGGATCAATAGCCCGGTCGGCTACGGCGAGCGCTGCGTCGGCGAGCTCGGCGAGATTCCCTTCTTCGAGAAGCTCGGCGAAGGCGACTACTCGACCTACAACTGTCTCGAGTCGACCCCGATTCCGGTCACGGTCACCGGCACCGGTGGTGCGGTCGAGACCCCGCAGACCGGCACGGTCCCCAAGTGCGACAACCCCCAGTACATCTACTCGCTGTGTGAGGCCGGCCCGCGCGTCGCGACCCGCATCAACGACATGGGCACGCGGTGGACGCTGCTCTGCCGCAAGAGCATCGGCGGCTACACGTCGGACCAGTACAACGACATCGCGATGATCGGCTCGAACCCGTTCACCGGTAAGACCTGCTTCTTCCAGAACGCGCTGTACCAGAAGAAGGACGGCGGCAAGATTCCTCACCCGGCTGACAAGGTGAAGTCCTCGACGCTGTGGGCCGGCATGCACGGTGGCCTCGGCTCGGGCATCCAGTGCGCGAAGTGCCACGATTCAGACGCGTTCGTCCACACCCCGTGGATCGACGGCGCGAAGGACTCCAACGGCCGACCGATCGTTCCGAAGATGGGCGTCGACCCCGACTTCGCCATCGGCGCGAACGACACGCCGTACGCGATCGTCAACCGCCGCGGCCAGGCGTGGACGATGCCGAAGCAGATCACGTCGACCCAGGCGAACGCCTGTCTCAAGTGTCACCGCGTCGGCAACGGCGAGTGGGCGACCAAGTGGCTCGCGCGCCTCGACGGTACGGACACCACGTGGACCGGCATCACCACCGCGCACGGCAACAAGGCAGAGAACAAGTACTGGATGCCGCCGGCGCACTCGTTCACCACGGCGGCGCAGTGGACTGCGTCCCCCGAGCGCGCTGCGCTCGCATTCATCCAGAACTGCGCGAAGACCCCGACCGCGGCAGGTTGCACGTGGACGGATGTGCCCGAGACTCTCGGCTCGGCGACCACCGGCGGCAAGCTGCGTAACCCGGTAACGCTCACCGACGACGTGCTCGCGCGCAAGGCGACCGAGATCATCGGCTTCAACAAGAACACCCCGACCCAGGTCTGCGCCGAGTGCCACGCTCCGAACGAGCCGACGCTGCGCGACTGGCAGTACAAGACGGACGACGCCGTCGAGACGTGCCTCAAGGACGCCGACAGTGCTGGTGAGGTCGTCAACACGACGACGACCGGCACGCGCGTCGAGCTCCGCACCTTCAAGCAGCTCGGCGTCTACGAGGTCGCCGCGGGCTCGTTCTTCGAGGTCAAGATCGCCGGCACCGGCGACATCGACCTCTACGTCAAGCGCGGTGAGGAGCCGAGCAAGACCGTCTACGACTGCCGCCCGTTCAACACGACCTCGACCGAGGCCTGCACCAAGACGATGTACAACGCGGCCGGCCCGGCGAAGTTCTACGTCGGCTACTGGGCGACGCGCGCGGGTACGGTCAAGGCGACGCTCAACTACACCAAGCCCGGCCAGAACGCAGCCGCCGCCAAGGACCGCGTCAACTGCTTCCGCCTCGACGAGGACAACACCTCCTCGCCGTTCACGCCCGGCAAGCTCGGCATCTACTCGGCCGGTGCGCACCTCGGCTGGTTCCAGGACACGTTCAAGGCAGCGTTCCCCGTCGGCGGCAGCAACAACTCCGATACGTGGGCGCTCGAGTACGGCAAGTTCAAGAACCGGGTGTCGATGCCGAAGGGCAACCACCCGCGGCTCGACCAGGCCCAGTTCGACATCGTCGCCGAGTGGTTCGCGCGCGGCCTGCCGAAGCTGACCACGTACATCGCGCCCGACACCGGCCCGACGAGCTGCACGCCGTCCGTCAAGCCGGAGATGGCGACCCACCAGACCCAGATGCAGACCCAGGGCTGGAGCGCGCTCAACCGCCAGGCCAACATCAACATGTACGGCTGCACGCCGGGCTCGGACCCGCGGAGCTGCCTCACCGCGATGCCGACGGCGCAGAGCAAGTCGTACGGCACCGGCTGGGCGAAGACCGGAACACTCCGCGTGATCCGCGAGCTCGCCTTCAGCACCTACTACTGGATGCGCAGCTCGGCCGACGGCCGGTTCGTCGCCAACGGCGGCAGTGGTGGTGACTCGATCATCTCCGACCTCCAGACCGACAAGGACATCCCGGTCGAGGCCGCGTACGACCCGGGCTTCTTCCCCGACAACAGCGGATGGATGTTCCAGGGCACGCCGATCGGCGCTGCGTTCTGCAAGACCTCGCTGTTGACGTCGAACCCGGCGCGGATCAGCTTCGCGGAGGCCGCGTGCAGCTCGGTGTCGACGGTCAGCCTGTACCAGCACCTCGGTGC
>JACCQV010000890.1 GCA_013813945.1 Deltaproteobacteria bacterium
GCGGAGCGCCTCGTACCCGCGATGCGCGCGGACCTTCATCGCGCCGACGGTCGTGCCGGCGATCTCGGCGGCCTCGGCGACGCTCTTGCCGTCGAGCTTCGTGAGGACAACTGCTTCGCGCTGCTGCGCGGGCAGCTTCGCCAGCGCCGTCAACGCGGCCTGGACCAGCTCTGGGTCGGCGACCTCGTCCCGCGTCCCGGCGGCCTGACCGCCTAGATCGGCGCCGATCTCTGGTAGCTCGCTTGGATCCCCGGTGACGACGATCGCCCGGCGGGTCTTGCGAACCTCGTCGATGAACGTTCGGTGAGCGATCGCGTAGATCCAGGGCACCGGATCGGCCCCGCGGACATACGCCGCGCGCGCCCGGTGCACCTTGAGGAACGTCTGCTGCAGCAGATCGTCGGCGAGCGCGCGGTGGCGGGCCATCTTCACGAGGTAGCCGAGGAGGCGCGGGGCCACCCCGGCGTAGAGCTCGCGAAATGCGCTCGCGTCGCCGTCGCAGTATCTCGCCATGAGGTCCCGGGGGTCGGCCACAGCCGCACGGGGGTATACGCCAGGCGGCCCCCCCGGTTACAGGCAGGCCTTTGGAACGATCTCTGCGATCGCGCGCCCTTGCCTCATGGGGCTACCTGCCCGATAACCCCCGGATGGCACCCGGTCGTCGCAGCAAGAGCAACGTCAAGAACCGTCCTAAGTACAAGGTCGTCCGCCGGCTCAAGGGCCGGAAGATGAAGTCCAAGAAGAAGGCGGCGCACAAGCGCGGCCTCGCGCGGAACAAGAAGCGCCGCCAGAACCGCGGCAAGGCGAAGAAGTAGCCCGCGCTAGCCGAGCCCGACGAGAGACCACGCGATCAGAAGCTGCCCCGTGAAGTACGCGGGCAGGCCCCACGCCTTGTTCGCGAACGCCCGCGCGAGGAAGCGATCGCGCGCGACCGTCAGGTCCGACAGGAAGAACAGCGCGGCGCCCGCGAGGAAGAACCACCTGTGGGGCTCCGACAGGCTCGCCCTGCGTGCGACCGCGATCGCCGCGATCACCATCGTGACGATCGTGATCACGTAGAGGATCACGGGAATCTTCAGCGAGCCGAGCTTCGGCCACAGCCGAGCCAGTGCCGCGCCGCCCACGATCAGCGGGAGCGCGGCCAGTGGTCCCGCCAGCCCGGGCCAGGACCGTGGGGGCTCGACGAACGAGACCGCGACGACATACGCGACGTGCCCGAGCAAGAACGCGACGAGGCCGGCGAGGAATCGCGGTTTGCTGCGACCGAGCAGAGCCACGTCACCGATCGCGCCGAGCACGAGCCCAACGACGATCGCGACCGAAAATTCGGAGTACGGCGATCCGTGGATCTCGAACGCGACGAGCCCGAACACGACGAACGCGCCCGACGCGATCAGTGTGGCTGCGATCCGTATCCGCTCGCGCCCTCCGTATTCGGCGAACACGCGGGCCGCGCAGCTCGCGAGGCCGAGGGCGGTGAGCCCGACGTAGACCCCGAGGCTGTCGTCCATCACTCGCCCTTCGGAGTCCAGCCGGCGAGCGCGCGCGCGACGAGCTCGAGGCGATCCTGCCCCCAGAACAGGTGCGTGCCGTTGACGACGAAGGTCGGCACGCCGAACACGGCGTGTTCGCGGGCGCTCGCCGTCGTCGCAACGAGCGCTGCCTTGACCGCCGGATCCTGCGTCTGCTCGACCCACGCCACGGGGAGCTCGGCCGCGGCGAGCAGACGCCGCAGTGTCTCGGCATCCTCGAGGTCCTGCTGCTCGGCCCACATCGCGCGACCGAGGAGGATCGCGAGCCGGACGCCCTCGTCGAACCCGCGTTCCGCCGCGAGGATGCACAGCCGCTGCGCGGTGACCGTGCGCTGCGGGAACTTCGTCGGGAGATCGAACGGCTGGCCCCACCAGCGTGCCCACCGCGACATCTCGAGGCCCACGTAGCGCTGCTTCGCGGGCGGCATCGCGAACCACGGAACCTCGGCCTGATGGATGTCGCGAAACAGCGCGCCGAGGAGGATCGGCACGAGCCGGGGTGTGATGCCGGCGTGGCGAGCGAGGGCAGGGAGCTGCGTCAGGCCGAGATACGCGAACGGGCTCGAGACATCGAAGTAGACGTCGAGGGTCGAGCCGGGCGCGGCGGGCTGCGCGGAGACCGTTCGCGGACCGTCATGCGGTGGTTCGGTGTCGGGGTTCCAGCCCGCACATGCGGCACGCACCCAGTCGAGCCGGTCCTGGCCCCAGATCAGGAGCGGACCGGATGGTCGCCGGATCACCCAGGCGGGTGCACCAAAGATCCCGAGGCTGATCGCCTCGTCGGTGCGGCGGCGCAGGTCGTCCTTGATGTCCGCGCCGTCGGCGCCAGCGAGCGCAGCCGCGATCTCGTGTTCGCTCGTCCCGGCGCTGCGCAACGCAGTCGCGATCACGTCGTCCCGCGTGATGTCCTCGGCGCGCTCCCAGTACGTGGCGTAGAGCGCCGCGATCGCGAAGGGCCACCGGGAGTGAGGTAGGGCGAGCAGGACGCGGAGCGCACGCACCGTCCGCATCGGATGGGATGACGGCATCCGGAACGGGTGGCCGAAGACGTCGGCCCAGCGATGCATGTCGCGGTAGTTATGCGCGGCCTTGGGCGGCGACAGCGTGGCGTTCGGTCCATCACCCGCGCCGGTCCCGCGGAACACGCCACCGAGGAGCATCGGCCGCCAGTCGATCTCGACACCGAGGCTCGCTGCCTGGCGTGAGGCGAGATAGGCGTACGGGCACGAGAAATCGAACCACAGCTCTAGCACACGGGGACCTTTGCACGTCGAGGTGAGCCCGTGTGGGAGCCTCACGGATCACCACAGCGTCACAACCAGGTGCATCAGCAGCACAATCGCCTTTCGTGGCCGCGGCTGGGGCGCTAGAATTGTCGAGTCGAAGATGGCCAAGTTGGTCGATGGCTTCAAGGATGGGAAAGCGGACCTCGGGCGCCGCACGTTCCTTGTTCCCGAGAATCACGCAGAGGTACTCGCGCTGCTCTATCACGAGCAAACGGGAATCGTGGGTGGTCTCCCGGTCGGTCCGGTGACGACCGATCCGTTCGGCGCTCACGGCATCCGCATGTATCCCGACCAGGATCCGGTCGTGCTCGAAGAGACGCGGCGCTACTTCGAGAAGCTCGCGGAACGCTTCTCGAATGACCTGCCGAAGGCCTAGGCCCACGAGCCCCTCTCCGCGATCCTCGTGGTCTTTGGGTGATTCGTCTGGTACGGTCCGCGCATCGTTTTGGTCTTGAGTCTGAGTTTTGAGCTCTGAATCGTTCGTCGCGCTAGGTGCAGGGGCGTTGGTGCTGATGGTCGCGTGCAGTGGTGCGCAGGCCCCCGCCGCCGGATGCGGCAAGGACACGGATTGCCGTGCACCTCGGGTCTGCGAGCGCACCGTGTGCGTGGATCCGCGACCGGCCGGGGCGCCCGATGAGGCCGCCGCGTCCACGGTCGGCGATGCGCCGCTGGTCGCGCGGCCCGTGCGTGGTGCGCCGCCGTTCGCGATGTTCGGGGGCGACGCCAGGCACACGGGCCGGCGCGGTGGGCCTGCGCCGGCGAAGGCGCCCAAGGAGCTGTGGAAGATCTCGGTTGGCGGCGTGGTCGCGGGATCGCCGACGATCGGACCCGACGGCACGATCTATGTCGCC
>JACCQV010000896.1 GCA_013813945.1 Deltaproteobacteria bacterium
GGATGGGGACGCCGACCTCCCGGACGAGCTGGTCGCGGACTTCGTGGTCCTCCCGTGCATCCCGTGTGGCGGGGTGCTGATGCCGGACGTCGTGTTCTTCGGCGGCAGCGTGCCGAGACCGGTTCTCGACGCCGCATGGTCTGCCTTCGATCAGGCCGAGGTGCTGCTCGTGGTCGGCTCGTCCTTGACCGTGTTCTCGGGGTACCGGTTCGTGCGCCGGGCCGCCGAGCGAGGGATCCCGGTCGCGATCCTCAACCGCGGTCCGACCCGCGGAGACGAGCACGCCGAGCTCCGAGTGGACGCACGCGCGGGCCACGCCCTTCCGGCCCTCGCTCGCGCACTCGTTTGCACAACGTGCGCATAGCGTTGCTCGCGCGAGCCTTCCAGCAAGCTCCAGTAGCCGGAAGGGGGAACGCCTGTCCCCACGCGCAAGCACCTAAAACCTGCGGCATTGGTTCATGGCGCGACGCTTGCTCGATGTGCAAACAGCCATGCGCAACACGTCGCTCCTCCTCCTCTCACTTGTCTCCGTGCTCGGCGCCGCTTGCACGGATGAGGACTGCGCGACCGACGACGAGGCCTGTCACGGCGACGAAGAAACCGCCCTGTTCGAGCAGGCGTACGAGGAAGGCCAGCAAGAGGGCAAGGAAGACGGCACCGACTGCTCGGGCGTCCGCATTCCCGACCGCACGGGCTTCAACAAGCGCATCGCCCTGACCTTCGACGACGGCCCGAACCCGGCGACCACCCCGAAGGTGATCGAGGTCCTCAAGGCGCACGGCGCCCCCGCAACGTTCTTCATCAACGGCCACCGGATCAGCGCCGCCGGCACCCCCGCTCTGCGGGCACGCGCCGCCGAGATCGCGGCGCAGATCGCTGCCGACCCCCTCTTCATCCTGGCGAACCATAGCCAGGGCCACCTGAACCTCAGCGAGCAGACCTTGACCAAGGTCGGCACCGAGGTCATGGCCACCGACGCGCTGATCCGCGCGGCCGGCGAGACCCCGAGGTACTTCCGGTTCCCGTTCGGCGCCTCGACGTGCGCCACGCTGTCTACGGTCCGCTCGAAGGGCTACATCTCGACCGGCTGGACCATCGACAGCGCCGACTGGTGCTACGCAAAGGGCAACGGCGTCTGCACCAAGGCGACGTTCAAGTGGGTCCCCGACCAGTATCGCAACAGCATGACCGACTACACCATGAGCCAGGTCCGCTCGTCGAACGGCGGCGTGCTCCTGTTCCACGACGTCCACGGCTACACCGCCAACTCGCTCGACGCTCTCCTCACCACGCTCACGCAGGAAGGCTATACGTTCGTTCCGCTCAGTGACACGGCCGCGTTCCCGCGCCTCCACGGCGCGACGGTGCAGCCGTCGACCGCGAAGTTCATCGGTGACGCGTGCACGACCAACGCGCAGTGCGCGTTCACGGCCGCGGGCGCCGCGGGCCGCTGCCACCCCGCAGGCTTCTGCACGATCAGCTGCAATGGCAGCTGCCCCGACCTCGCCGGCAAGGCGCCGACGTTCTGCATCGCCGACGCGTCGAGCACCGCGGCCGCCGGCATCTGCTCCGCGAAGCCGTCGACCTACAACACGATGTGCACCGCGCTGCCTCGCACCGCCAAGCGTTTGACCCCTCGCTACATCGGGACGAGCACAGCCGTCCCCGCGCAGGCCGAGGTCTGCGCTCCGCTCTGAGTTATCCTTGCACCATGTCTGACCTCGCTCAGCGCTTCGCGGACGCCCAGGCCAAGATCAAGCCCGTCACCGGGCTCGCCAACGACGTCATGCTCGCGATGTACGCGCTGTACAAGCAGGCGACCACGGGCAACGCGACCGGCGATCGCCCCGGCATGCTGGATATCAGGGGCCGCGCCAAGTACGACGCGTGGGCCAAGCACAAGGGCATGTCCAAGGATGCGGCGATGGAGGCGTACATCGCCCTCGTCGGCACGCACGCGAAGTAGTCAGCGTAGCTGCGCCAGCCACGGATCGAGGTCCGCGGTCATCGAGCGAACCTCCTCGATCGTGCATCCGAGTGCGGTCGCGAACCCGATGATCTGCTGCGCCTGTCGCTCGGAGACGTGACCTTTTGCGAGCACGACCGACAGCGAGTCCAGAACGATGATCCGCGCGAGATCGCGGGCGTGGATGCTCCCTCCGCGAAACGGGCCCTCGGCCGCGCGGACGTGCTCCGCAAGCTCGAGCGGGGCGAGAGGCTCGACAAGCAGGAGATCTTCGAGTGGGATCGGCGAGCTCGTCCGCGCATCGATGTGCTGCTGCAGCCGCTGGCCTTCTTCGAGCTCGATCTGGTCGTCCGCGCGCGCGATAGCGACGAGCGCCTGCGCGTACAGCTGCGCGAGCCCTGCCTCGAGCACGCGCGATTCAGCGGCCACGGAAGACCCCGGCACGGCGCTCCATGAACGCGCGCACCCCTTCCTGGACATCGTCGCTCTTCATCAGCGGCTGCAGATCGGGAAGCAAGCGAGCGGCTGCGACACCCTCGGTCAACGGCAGCGCCTGGCGCGCTGACGACAGCGTCGCGTACACGCCAAGTGGCGCCTGCGAGGCGATCCGATCAGCGAGAGCGATCGCGATGAACGCGTTCCGCTTCGCCACGCGATCGAGGCCGATCAAGAGAACATGGCCGCTGCGCTCCACGGAGATCTGACCTGTCGTCATGCGTGTGACCGTAGCGCGCTGGCTTCTCGGGTGGCCAGGTCCACGGGCCCAGTGGAGAACAAAAGCCCAATCACGGGCGGGGCCACGTGCATCGCAACCACGCGAATGCACAGAACGCGCATCTGGCCGCAACCTTGCTTCACACGAGTCATGCGCCTCACTGGTCTTCGCCTTGCTTTGGCAACTCTGGTCCTCGGAGCCTGCTCGACAGAGATCGTGGAGCCGGAAGGCGGCAGCATCGACGACTACATCGAGTCGTTGCCGTACCTGCCGGTCGCGGCGGCCGAGGTCCAGGAGGGCGCGCAGAGTGCCGAGGCGAGCGAAGGCGATTACTCGTGCACCACGCAGAACCTCAAGGAGACGCGTCAGTACGATCGCATCGTCGCGTACGCAGCGAACTCCGACTCGATGTACCCGGGCTCGATCGTCAGCGCCGACTCGGTGCTGACGGGCCTGTTCACGCAGATCGTCATGCCGCGCGCTTCTGCGACGATCTCGGTCAGCCTCGAGAACCTCGCAGGCGGCAAGACCGCACAGATCGCCGAACCGAGCCTGTCCGCCTATCGCGATGCGCTCTCGTCGATCCTCGATACCGAGATCACGGGATCGACGCCCGCGAACCTCTACTCGGAGATCGAGGAGGTCCACACCAAGGAGCAGCTCGACATGGCGCTCGGTGTTCAGGCGAGCTGGGGCCTCGGCCTCGCGAGCCTCAAGACCAGCTTCGATTTCTCGAAGACGGAGACGCGCTCGCGCTACGTCGTCAAGTACACGCAGGCGTACTACACGGTCGACCTCGACGCGCCGGCGAGCCCGAGCGCGCTGTTCGCTCCGACGACGACGTTGGCCGAGGTCCAGGAGAAGATGGACGAGACGCGCCCGCCGGTCTACGTCTCCTCCGTCACCTACGGCCGAATGGTCCTGTTCACGTTCGAGTCCGAGTACTCGGCGACCGAGATGGGCGCGGCCCTCGAGTTCGCGTACTCGGGCGGCGTCGACGTGAAGGGTGACGTCTCGGTCACCTACAAGGACATGATCTCGAAGAGCAAGATCACCGCGTTCATCCTCGGTGGCGATGCCGGCACGGCAGTCCGCACGATCGACAGCTACGAGAGCTTGGTCCAGTTCATCAAGTCGGGCGGCAACTACTCCAAGGATTCCCCGGGCGCGCCCATCGCGTACAAGCTGTCCTACCTCAAGGACAACTCGCCGGCGCGGATGTCGTTCACGACCGACTACGAGGTCAAGGACTGCGTTCGCGTCTCGCAGCGCGTGCGCATCGTGCTCAGCTCGATCGCGGTCGACGACGCCGGTGGTGATTCCGGCGACGACCTCGAGCTGTACGGCAAGATCTGGGTCGAAGGCACGAATGCTTCGACTCTGTTCGACCGCAACAGCGACAACTGGGTGCGGATCCGCGAAGGCCAGCAGTTCGGCGCCGGCGCCCCGATCGCCGAGGCTGTCATCAACGTGAGCCCGAAGGCGGGCCAGACGATCCGTCTGCGCGCCGACATGAGGGACCAGGATGGCTTCCTCAACGGTGACGACGACATCGGCAACGAGACCGTGGTGAACCCGTTCGAGACCGGCTGGCGCAAGGAGTCGACGGTCACGCTGACCGGTTCCGGTTCCCGCGTCCGCGTCGTGTTCTCGATGTCCCCGATCTGACCTCCTCTCGCGTACCTCGATCCTGCGCGCCGCATCGTGATCCTGCGCGGCACCCGCCGCAGCGTCGAGGCCGCGTTCTCCACGCTCGGGATCGATCGCTCGCACATCGAGTGGGCCATGCCGGAGTAGTAGGCTCCTCCCCATGAAGGTCCTGTGGCTGTTGTTCGCGGTTGTCGCGTGTGCGAGCGCACCGCCGCGCGTGAGAACCTTTGCACCGATGGACCGGACCGCCGTGACCGCCGTGCTCGATGATCAGGCCGCCGCCTGGAACCGCGGCGACCTCGCCGGGTACATGGCGGGATACGCGAAGATCGAGACTCTCGTGTTCACCTCGGGCGGGAAGGTCCGCACCGGCTGGCAGGCGACGTACGACACCTACCAGGCCAAGTACGGGAAGGATCCGAGCACGATGGGCAAGCTGGTGTTCTCGATCACCCAGGTCGATCCGCTCGGCGCCGACGGCGCAGTCGTGCTCGGCACGTGGACGGTGACCGAGAGTACGCACCCCGGCACCGGAGTGTTCACCGTCGTGCTCGAGCGGCGTCCCGAGGGCTGGCGGATCATCCACGACCACACCTCCCTCGCCCCTCCGGCCTGAATATTTGCTCGGCCCACTCGGCGGGGCGATCCTTCGGGTCATGGACAAGAAGGTGCTGATCGATCAGCTCGCGCGACAGCTCGAGACGTCGGCACGCGCGGCCCTGACCGCGCGCGATGCGGCGGCCAAGGAGGCGCGCGAGGGTGCGACGCCCGACGAGAAGCGCGAGGATGCGCGGGCGGCCCACCAGCTCACGGCGATCGGTGGAGCATCTCAGGCGCGGGCCAAGCAGGCCCTCGCCGAGGCCGACATGCTGGCGGCGTTCCGGCCGACCGCGTTCGATGAGAAGGCGCGGATCATGATGGGCGCGATCGTCGAGATCGAGGACGCCGATAGCGGCGAGGGCCGGACGTTCTTCCTCGCACCGGTCGGTGCCGGGATGACGCTGACGGGACCAGGAGGCGATGGTCACCTCTCCGTGGTGACGCCCGCATCTCCGATCGGGCGCGCCGTGATCGGCAAGCGTACCGGCGAGGTCGTCGACGTCACCGTCGATGGCGACGTTCGCGAGTGGCAGATCACGTTCGTTGGCTAGCAGGTCCGCCGCAAAGCGCGCAGCCGTCCGGGGCGGCAACCCAGTCGCAGCCCTCGCACGAGATGCCCGCGATGTGAAAGCCGGGATCGCCGTAGGTCGCGATCGGCGTGGGCGCGGTCGGCCGATCCCCCGTGCGCACGCGCGCCGGCACGGCCGCACGGACCGTGAGCTCGGTGCCCTTGCATGTCGGGCAGCGCTGCGGTGCGGTCAGCCGCGAGGTCTGCCCCAGGGCGTCTGCGAGCCCATTTGAACGGTGGCACCGTGGGCAGTCGTTCGACGCATACGCGTCATCGCTGCACGCGATGCAGCGGACCCGGTACGTGCCATCGATCAGCTTCGCGTGATCGTGCGTCCACCGGCCATCCTGGTTCGGGCTGGCGAGCATGACGACGAGCTCGCGCTCGACGTAGGTGTTCACCTCGAAGGCCTTGGCGTCGCACTTCGTGCAACCCGCGATCGCCTGTGCGTACTTCTTGTCGTCGAGATGACCCATGCGAGAGCATGGTGTTGCACTGGCCGCTCCGCCATGGCTGCGTGCGCTAGACGTGAGTGAGCGCGGTCGATCTAACCGCGCTGACCACGCCACCACGCCTGCCATGCGGCGGCGTCGGTGCCGAAGTCTCGCCCGCGCGAGCGCGTACGAAGAGCTTCGAGAGCATTCGCACGAACGTGATCGTCGGCATCGCCGAGCGCGCCGATCAGCGCGGGCATCGCGAGCTCCGGATCCTGATGAACGAGAAGGATCGCCGCAGTCCCGCGCTCCATCACCGTGCCGTGGCCGATCAGGTCGACGAGCAGCGCGGCGGCTTCGGGAGTGGCGACCACGCCGATCGCGTTGAGCGCACTGACGCGGACACGGTCGTTGAGACCGCGATCGCTGGCGCGCGCGATCATCTCGGTGACCGGCAACGTGCCTTCTGCGTAGCGCTTGCCGAGCGCGATCATCGCGGTGATCCCGACCTCGAGGTCCGGATCGCGCGACGCCGAGATCAGAACCGCGGAATCGAGATCCGAGTCGCGAGCAGCTTCGCGAATGGCAGCGCGCCGGATCCTGGGATCGGCGGCCGTCAGGTCGGCGGTCAGGCCCGGTGTCGCCACGGTGGTGCGCGAGGGCAGCGCGGGGCTGCGTGCCGCACGGGTCGCCGCAGGCGCTTCAGGCGGGGCCGGAATCGCGGCCGACTGGACCTGTGCGACTGGCGGAGCGGGAGCATCTGCGGTGGCTGCCGACGAGCGCAGCCAGAGGCCGCCGCCCACGAGCGCAACCGCAGCGAGGCCGAGGAGGAGTGTTCCGCGCCGCATCACTCGAGGTCCGTGCAGCACCGGCACCAGTTGGCCGTCGTCACGGCGAGCACGCCGTCCGGGTTGTTGGAATCGCTCGAGTTCACGTAGAACGCGTTGTCGTCGGTGCTCTGGTCGTCGATCCAGTCACCGATATACGCGTTCGTCAGCGGGATCCCGGACGCCATCGCAGACCGGATCTCCGACGACGAGCACATGTGCGCGTTGTTGATCCGGCAGCGGTTTGCGCAGGCGGTGAACGTGAACGACTGAACGTCGACGTTCTCGACGCACAGCGATGCCATTCGCACGTACCCCGTCGGGCAGCCGCGGTTCGTGATCCGGAACCCGCCCATGTCGAGAGCGCCCGCCATCGCATCACCCGTCGCGTTGACGTAGCGCGCGTCGGTGAACACCGTGTCGAGCGAGACGGAGTTGGCCGCGACCGCGATGCCGGTTCCCGCACCGACATCCAGGGTGACGGCACCGGTGGTCCCGCCGCCGAGCAGGCCGTTGCCCGCGGTCACATCGCTGATGTCGCCGCCGGAGCTGGTGTCCGTGTCGATGTCGTTCGCACAGCCCCACGCCGCGCCATTCCACTTGAGGAGCTGACCGGCACCGCACGTCGTCAGCAGCGAGAGTGCAGCGTCGCCCATCGCGGCGCCGCCCTGGAGGCCCGTGCCGACCGCGGTGGTCACCGACGTGATGTCGCCACCGGAGTTGGTATCCGTGTCGTTGTCATTCGCGCAGCCCCACGACG
>JACCQV010000569.1 GCA_013813945.1 Deltaproteobacteria bacterium
CACGAAGTGCCGGCCGCCGTCGCAGCAGCCTTCGCGGCATCGCACCGGCGCGTCGCGGTGCTCGCTCCCGTGTCGGCGTTCATCGGATGGCCGCCGTCGGAGGCGGTCGCGCACGCGCTCCCCGACGATGTCGCAGGGATGGCGCGCGAGCTGTATGCGGCGCTGCGCGATCTCGATGCGGCGGGCGTCGATGTGGTGATCGCCGCGTTGCCTCCGGCAGCGGGGCTGGGCGAAGCTGTCGGCGATCGGTTGCTGCGCGCAGCCGGCCCGCGAAGGAGCGAGTCATGACGAACGCACGTGTCGGCATCATCATGGGCTCCTCGAGTGACTGGGAGACCATGAAGCACGCGTCGGATGTGCTGACGCAGCTCGGCGTCCCGCACGAATCGAAGATCGTCTCCGCGCACCGCACTCCGGATCTGCTGTTCGAGTACGCCGAGGAAGCGGAGAGTCGCGGGATCTGGGTGATCATCGCCGGCGCGGGCGGCGCGGCTCACCTGCCCGGCATGACCGCTGCGAAGACCCGGCTGCCAGTGCTCGGCGTGCCGGTGCAGAGCAAGGCGCTGTCCGGTCTCGACTCGTTGCTGTCGATCGTGCAAATGCCGCGTGGAATTCCGGTCGGAACGCTCGCGATCGGCGAGGCGGGCGCGGTCAACGCCGGCCTGCTCGCGGCTGCAATCATCGCGCTCCACGATCCGGCCGTCGCGGACAAGCTCGACGCCTATCGCAAGGCACAGACCCAGCGCGTGCTCGACGAGAAGCTCCCATGACCATGACCCCGCTCGTCCCGGGCGCCACGATCGGGGTGCTCGGTGGCGGGCAGCTCGGCCGCATGCTCGCGGTGACGGCGCGGCAGATGGGGTACCGGATCGTCGTCCTCGATCCGAGTGCGCGGTGCCCGACGGCGCAGGTCTCCGATGGCGTCGTCGTCGGCGCCCTCGATGATCTCGATGCGGCCCGTCACCTCGCGAAGCAGGTCGACGTGATCACGCTCGACACCGAGCACGTGCCGGCGACGATTCTCGCCGAGCTCGAGACGATCGTGCCGGTGCGGCCGGGTGCGAGCGTGCTGCGCACGATCCAGGATCGCCTCGTCCAGAAGGAGTTTCTCGATCGGATCGGGATGCCTCAGGCGGCGTGGGCACCCGTCGGCGATGCGACCGAGCTGGAGGCCGCACTCGCCAAGGTCGGGCGGCCCGCGATCCTCAAGGTCCGGCGTGCTGGCTACGATGGCAAAGGTCAGGTCCGGATCGAGCCAGACGCGGATGCACCCGCGCAGCTCGCGCGCCTGCGTGGAGAGCTGGCGGTCGCCGAAGAGGTCGTGAACTTCACGCGCGAGATCTCCGTGATCCTGGCGCGTGGCCTTGGCGGTGAGATCCAGATCTATCCAATCGCGGAGAACGCACACCGCCGGCACATCCTGCACACCACGCGCGCACCCGCAGCCATGGCGGATGCGCAGCGCACGCGTGCGCACGCGGTCGCGGTCGCGGTCGCCGAGGCACTCGGTCACGTCGGCGTGATGGCGGTCGAGATGTTCGAGCTCGCCGACGGTCAGCTGCTCGTCAACGAGATCGCGCCGCGTACGCACAACAGCGGTCACTACACGTACGGGGCCTGTGCGACCTCGCAGTTCGAGCAGCACCTTCGTGCGGTGTGTGGGCTACCGCTGGGCGACCCACGGGCGTTGACGGGCGCGGTGATGGTCAACCTGATCGGCGATCTGTGGGCCGCGGGTCCGCCGGCCTGGCACCACGTCCTCGCGCGGCCCGAGGCGCGCCTGCACCTCTACGGCAAGGACGCGCCGGCGCCCGGCCGCAAGATGGGCCACATCGTGCTGCTCGACGATGATACGGAGCGATCGTTGGCGACGGCGGAGGGCCTGATCTCGGTCCTAACCCCCCGATCGTGATAGGTTTACCGCCAGGGAATGGCGACGCTCGTCTATTCCGACGCTGACGGCGTCGACCGCTCGTTCGCGTTCGGAAACGAACCGGTGATGGTCGGCCGCGGTTCGGAGTGCGCGATCCGCAGCCAGGACCCGCGCGTCTCGCGCGTGCATGCCCGGTTCTTTCTCGAGCAGGGGACGCTGTGGGTCGAGGACCTCGGCAGCTCGAACGGAATCTTCGTCGGTCCCAACAAGGTGATGCGCGCGCCGGTTCCGACGGGCGAGATCATCCTCGTCGGCAGTCTGATGATCCGGCTGTTGCCGGCGAGCGGGACGTTGCCGCCGCCGATGGGGCTCCACGGAACGCTCGCGACGTGGCTCGACCTCGAGCGAAAGACGCGTGCCGCCGTCGAGGACGAACGCGACCAGTTCGCGAAGCGCGTCAACGAGCTGCACCAGGAGCTGGCGGTCGCCAGGCTCGGGGATACGTTGCGGCCCGAGTCGTCGCCGGCGCAGGGCAGGATCGATGCCGAGTCCGTGCGCCTCAAGGACGAGGCAGTCGCCCGCGCGGCTGCGCTCGAGCGCGCGCTCGCCGCCGTTCAGGGCGAGCTCGATGTCCTGCGCGAGGTTCACAGGGGCGGTCGTCCCAAGACCGGCGCCGACGATCACGGCGACGAGGCGACGGAGCTGCGCGAGCAACTCGGATCTCTCGAGCGCGAGCTGCGCGAACGGGCGGACTGGTCCTCGAACATCGATGTCGAGACCACGAAGATGATCGCGGAGGTCACGCGCCTGCAGGGCGCCCTCGACGAGGCGCAGGCCGCGGTATCCGGCGCGGAGCACGCGCAGGGCGAGCTGATGCGCGAATCGCAGCAGCTCCGCTCGGAGCTGGACGCGCTGCGCCGGGCGAGCGCTGCCGAGATCGAGATCGCAAAGCTCGAGAGCTCGAAGTCCCGCGAAGCGAAGATGATGGCAGAGGCCGCGGTCGGCATGCAGGCCGCGGAGAAGCTCGCCGAGGCGGATATCGTGATCGCTCGGCTCGAACGCGAGGTCGTCGAGCTCAAGGCTGCGGCCGAGGGACCGCACGCCAAGTCGCAGCAGATCTCGGACCAGCTCACCACGACGAACGCGAAGGTCGAGCGGCTCGAGAAAGATCTCGCGGCCGCGCAGATCCGCGCGCAGGGGGCGGAGCGCAACCTGTCGGGGGCAAACGCGCAGGCAGCAAAGGCAGAGACGCGAGCCGCACAGCTTGCCCAGACCGTGTTCGAGACCGAGACGCGCGCGAAGGCGGCGGAGCAGGATGTCGCGAAGGCACTCGAACGCGTCGCACAGCTCGAGACTCGGCTCGGTGCAGGTGATGCCCCGCTGCAGGCTGCGGAGACACGCTCGGCGAAGATCGCGGCCGAGCTCGTGGAGCTGCAGAGCCAGTTCGAGACGCGCCGCGATCGACTGATCGAGCTCGAGACGGCGCTGGCCGCCGCTACCGCAGCAGCGAGAGATGCAGAGGCCCGGGCAACGGCAGCACGGGCGGAGGTCGCGGAGATCAGCGCCAAGCTCGCGGAGACCGAGGCGCGCTCGCGAGCACTGCAGCTCAAGCTCGATCAACTCGGGACGGCGGAGGTCGCGATCGCGGCGGCGGCCCAGGCTCGTGACGAGGCGCTCGCGAAGGTCGGGAGCTCCGAGAAGCGGGTCGTCGAGGCGGAGCGACGCGCGAGCGACTTCGAGCAGCGCGCGAGCGCCGCCGACACGATGGCGAAGGCGATGGCGAAGGATGTCGCCGAGGCGCTGCGTCGAGCCGCGGACGCCGATCAGAAGGCCAAGGGACAACACCGCGATCTCGCCGATGCGGTGAAGCGCGCGACGGAGGCGGAGGCTCGGCTCGACGAGGGCAGCGCATCGGTGAAGGTGATCGAGCAACGAGCGGTCGAGGCAGAAGCGCGCGCCGGTACGATCCAGACCGAGCTCACCAGCAAGCTCGAGGCACGCGAGAAGGAGCTGACGGACAAGCTCGAAGCGCGCGAGAAGGAGCTGACGGGAAAGCTCGAAGCAACGCAGAAGGAGCTCACGGCCAAGCTCGATGCAACGCAGAAGGAGCTGAGCAGCAAGCTCGAAGCAACGCAGCGCGAGCTCGCGGCCGAGCGCTCCGGGTTGCTCGCGCTCGTCGATCGCAAGACGCAGCTCGAACGCGAGCTCGAGCAGGTCAAGGCCGCGCTGCCTGGGCTCCAGCAGCGTGCAGAGACCGCCGAGCACAAGCTCGCCGAGGCCGAGGTCGAGATCGACACGCTGCAGGATCGCGTCACGGATCTGGAGAGCGGCCTCGCGGTGAACGAGACGGCCTCGCAGGCAGCGGTCGAGGACCAGCGCGCGGAGATCGCGGCGGTTCGGGCGCGGCTCGCCGAGGTCACGACCGCGGCAGCGCAGACCTCGAAGCTCGTCGAACAGCTGCAGGCTCGTGGCGTCGAGCTCGAGGGGCAGCTGCGCCAGGAGCGAGATGCTCGCGCAGGCATCGATGCGGAGCTTCGCGCCGCGCGCGCCGAGATCGCCGATCTCGACGTCGCGCAGGACAAGCTCGCGGATGCCGTCTCGCGTGCCGCCGACGCCGAGCGCAAGCTCGACGCGATCTCTGCACGGGCCGAAGCCGCGGATCTCGCGATCGGCCGAGCCGGAGCCCTGCAACGCCAGCTCGACGAAGCGATCGGGAAGCTGGCCTATCTCGAACGCGAAGCTTCGACGAACAAGAGTCGCGAGGCGAGGGCCACGCAATCGGAGGCGGTGATCGCCGAGCGGATCACGTCATCGGAGAATCGTGCGAAGGAGTGGGAGGCGCGCGTTCGCGACGCAGAGGCGCGCGTCGTCGACGGCGAGCAGCGCGTCCGTGACTTCGAGGCGAAGGTCAGGGATGCCGAGCTGCGGGCCCAGATGGTGAGCTCCGAGCTGGCCGAATCGAACAAGCGCCTCG
>JACCQV010000915.1 GCA_013813945.1 Deltaproteobacteria bacterium
GCCCGCGGTCAGGCGCTCCGCCTCGACGCGCATCACGTCCTCGAGAGCCGGCGGTAACGCGAGCGCCTCGTAGACCGTGTAGTCCGCCGTCGTCCCTGCATTGAACGATAGCGCGGCGCGCCCGAGCTCCGCCTCGATCGACGTCTTCACGCCGTCCCGCGTGACCTCGACCCCGACCAGCAGGTGCTCGACGAGGTGGGCGAGCCCCTCCTTGCCGACGGGATCATCGATCGCCCCGACCGGGTACCGCACGTCCACGCGGATGACGTTCGCGTTCTCCTCGGGAAGCACCACGAAGCGATATCCGCGGTCCGAGTCGAACGTCGTCCCGGTCGTCTGCACGGGCAGACGCCGATCGGGGTCCGGAGGCTTGAGCAGCGTCCCGCACCCCAGCACGACTGCCACCGCGGCCCCCCACCACCGCGACATCCGAACCCAGTTACCAGAGTTCCGCGGTCGTGTGCGACTCGCCAGCAGGTTCCTACGTCCGAATCAGGTAATGACCGACGACGACAAGGAGGTCGCATGGCCGCTGACCCGCCCCCAGCGCGAGCTGGTCGTCGCCCTCGCGTCGATGATCCGGCGGTTCGGAGCGGAGCGACTGCTCGAGGCCCCGCTGGTCCGCGCCGATACCAAACACTTTCCCGACCCCTGGGAGCCGAAGCTCCACACCGTGCACCAGCTCCTGTACCGCCTGTGCTGGCACGCGCACATCGATCCGGAGATCGCCGTGGTCGACACCCGACCCATCCGGGACGACGACACGAGCATGCTGCGCACCAGCTCCATCGAGATCGCATCGTGTGAAGCCGGCGTGGCCACGTTCGAGGTCGCGTACATCGGCAACGACGACGTCGCCGGCAAGCTCGCGCACAACGTCGGCCAGATCTTCCTCGAGCTCGCGCCGGACGAGCCGTTCCGCACTGCGCGCTCGGCAGCCGACGAACGTGACGGGAGCGTGGCCGCCGTCTTCCTCGGCCTCGGGGTGGTTGCCGCGAACGCTGCGATGTACCGCCGGCACGCCAGCCGCCTCGTCGGGCGCGAGGTGCACTCGGAGCACCAGATCGCGAGCGCCGGCGGCCTCGATATCGCGGACATCACGATGCTCGTCGCGATCCAGGACCTCCTGCGCGACGAGGTCCAGGATGCGCTGAAGACCTTGCATGGCCCGCAGCGCGAATGGGTCGAGCAATGGAAAGCGATCCTCGATCCACACGAGGACGAGCTCCGCGAGATGCTCGGCCTCGACGAGGAGCGCCCGCCGAGGCCGCTCTCGCGTCCGGCGCGGGCGCGCGTCGTTGCGGAGGAGGCCCACCACGAGAACCCGAAATTCAATCTCGGGCGCGACGTCGCACGCGTCCGTCAGCGCTCCTGGTACGGCATCGTCCCCGGCGCCTTCCTCGGCCTGTTTGCCGTTGCGGGGCTCGTCGGCGTCTCGGTTCTCCCGGTCGGTGTCGTGTCGGTCGTCGTCGGTCTCACGGCAGGCACCGCGTTCGGCTGGTGGCGCTGGTGTCGACCCTTCTACACGTGCTCGGAAGGCGCGTGTCTTCGCCTCATCCTCGCGAGCGCGAAGAAGTGCCCGAGTTGCGGCGGCACGGTGGCGGATACGATCACGATCCCGGAGCTCCACGCACGCTGGCAGAAGATGCGCGAGGAAGAGGACGAGCGAGACGAGCAGATCGACCCGAGCGAGTTCGGCGGCGCCGATGACGCGAGCCTGACTGCAAGCGCCGGCCGCTGACGTCACGCTCGCCCGATGAAACGTGAGCGCCGATGTCACACGTTCGATCGCTCGTCGTGATCTCTGCGTGAGACCGCGGGCTGCGGGCAGCCAATCGCGCGTTCTGATCCACGTTGCCGTCATGAACAACGACAAAGGCAAGGACACGCACAAGGGCGATCACACCGTGGGTCGCGCGGCGGGCGCGGCGGCGGGAGCGGCGGCAGGCGCGGCGCTCGGCACGGTCATCCCGGGAGTCGGCAATGCGGTCGGCGCCGTCATCGGCGGAGTCGTCGGTCTCGCGACGGGCGCCGCGGTCGGCGAAGTCGTCGCCGAGAAGATCAACCCGGACGCCGAGGACGCGTACTGGAAGTCGAACTACTCCTCGCGCGAGTACGGCAAGGGCGCGACGTACGAAGAGCTTCAGCCCGCCTATCGGTACGGCTGGGAGACGCGAGGACAGTACCCGGTCAATCAGCGGTTTGATGATGTCGAGTCCGATCTCGGCAGCAGGTGGAACACGGCGAAGGGCACGTCCAACCTCGGCTGGGACAAGGCCAAGCATGCGAGCCGCGATGCGTGGGACCGGATCGAGCGCGCCCTACCGGGTGACTTCGATCGCGACGGCAAGTAGCCGCTCGCCTGCCCAGGAGCTGGGAGCTCGCTTCACGATGTGATGCGGTGTCAATGCGGCCTGAGCGAAGGCACGTCCAAGATCCAGTAGCTCTGCTTGTGACCGCGTGCCTCGTACACACGAACCAGCGCCTCCGCCTCGCATCGGCTCGTCACGGACTTCACCTCGGCTTCATTCGCGTTGTCGTCGGTCCGCATCACCCGGGGCCGAGGCGTTGCTGTCGCTGACCTTCGGTCGCGCGTTACTCGATGTCGCCGCGCAGTGGAACACCAATGAGAATCGCGGCTTCGTCCAGTTCGGGCTGCCGTCGGGAGTGGCGTTCGGCGCCGAGTGGATCCGCTATCGGGATGCGATGACGCCGTCGGATCTGCTCGGGGTGTTCTTCGGGATCGAAGCACCGCGATCGAACGAGTGAACGGAAGACGAGTGGTCGTCGCGTGTTTCCGCGGAAACGCGATGGGCGCATCTAGTCAGCCGTGAACTCCGGCACCATCGCCAGCGTCGGGCCATCGGCGAACACCAGCTGGCGCTCCGGCCAGCGGACCGCGGCGAGGCGAGTGTTGAACGTCGTGCGCCCCCGCGCTCGTTCCTTGTGGCGGCCGCCGATCGAGAAGTCGACGCAGAACACGTTCTGCCTGGCTCCCACCCATGCATGCGGCAGGTGATCCGCGAACAGGTTCGGCTTGCCGCTGCTCACCGACTCCTCGTCAGGCTCTCCGTCGTGGTCCGCAATCCGCCAGTAGTGACCGACGATCACCGCAACATCGTCGGTGTACTCGTTCCACCACTTCACGCGATCGCACATCCGCCACTTACCGTTGGCGAAGAACGGCTCCTCCGCCAGGCGCTCCGGGCCGGAGGTGAGGACGCGCACCGGGTTCATGGTCTGCTTGAGCTCCTCGTACGTTCCGAGGTTCTTCAGCAGCGGTGGGCGCGTCGAGTGATCGAAGAGTGCAGCGCGGTACTGCTCCTTCTCGGCCTTCGCGTGGGCCGCGATCCCGCCGGGCTGTTCGAGATGCGTACGCGTGGCGTCTTCGTGGTGCTGGAACAGGTCGACCGAGGTTGCCGTGGCGGTCCGCAGCGCACTGGCCGCCGAACCATCCCAGGCCGCATGCACCAGCCGCAGGTCCGGCCGCTCGAGCGCGAGAGGCAGCGACAGGAAGAAGCTGTGATA
>JACCQV010000947.1 GCA_013813945.1 Deltaproteobacteria bacterium
CCGTACATCGAGGCCGTGCTCGGTCACAGCCACCACGTGGCCACCGAGCGGATGCGAGTCGCCCACGAGCTCCTCGAGCTGCCGGGCATCGCCGAGCAGTTTCGCGCGGGGGAGCTGCCGTGGACCAGCGTCCGCGAGCTGACGCGCGTGGTGACCACCCCGACGGAAGGGGCGTGGCTCGATGCCGCCGACGGTAAGACCTCGACCGAGGTTCAGCAGATGGTCCGCGGCAAGTCCAAGGGTGATCTACCCAGCGATCCGGTCGATCCGAAAAAGGTTCGCTACCGGATCGTGCTCGATGACATCTCGGCGGAGGTCTACGCGATGCACAAGGAGGCGAGGATCGCTGCGGCCGAGGGGAACGGCGGCACGTGCACCAACGACGAGTTTGTTCGCTGCACGTCGCTCGCGGTGCTGCGGCCACCGGTCGTGGCGGACGAGCCGAGTAAGCCTGCGTTTCAGCATGCCGTGACGACCTGCCGCGAGTGCAAGCGCGGCCACGTGGTCGCCGCCGGGATCGAGGCCGAGCTGTCGGCGCAGGCGCTGGAGCGAGCGCTCTGCGATTGCGAGCACATCGGCGATCTCGAGCGCGACGAGCCGGACCGGCTTCGATCAAAGATCCCGGTCGGAACGCGGCGCAAGGTGTTCGTCCGCGACAAGTTCCAGTGCGTCGTGCCGGGCTGTCGATCGTGCCGGTACCTCGAAGTGCATCACTTGACCCGGCGTGCCGACGGCGGCGGTCATGCGCTGTCCGGACTCATCTTGCTGTGCGACGGCCACCACAAGTTGCTTCACGACGGTGTGCTCACCATCCGTGGAGCGGCGCCCGACCGGCTCGTGTTCGACCTGCCACTCAGTCCCGGCGGGGACTGAACATCGATCAATCCCGGCGGGGACGGACGCGTTGCTCTCTGACAATCGAACAGCTGAACGAAGAGGCGCGACGCCCTCCGATCGCAACCACGTGACGAACGCTGGTCTCGGCGTTGCCGCGGCCCGCAGCAGCGCGGTAGCGCTGCAGAGATCGGTCGGTCGGTCGCCGCGCCGTCGTCGACGATAGCGCCCGGTCGGGAGCTTCTGCGCACGTTCGCGCTCGGTGTCGGGAGGCGCGCGGCAACCAGGGCGCTTCGGGTACCTCCCGTTTCGATGGCTTTCCGCCGAGAAGGATCGATCCGGTCGGCGGGCCCGAATCGACTGCGACTTCCGACGTGATCCTATGCAGGTACGAACCCGTCAAACATCGACAGGCGCAGACCTGCCGACACAAGTTCGACATGCGCCCTACCTCGGCACTCGCAAGAACGCCTTCGATCCGAGGCGCCAGCGCCATCAGCAATGTCGAGGTCGTTCAGCGACGATGTGAAGTTCCGGCGAGCCAAGTCTCATCGACCGTGGCCAGCGCTGCATGATCATGATGGCTTCAAACGGTCGCTGCCCTAGCGTCGCGTCGCGCGGTGATCGAACGGCTGCGCCGCCTCGAGCTGCGCGGCCACGCGCAGGAGCAGATCCTCGCGGCCGTACGCGGCGACGAGCTGCACACCGATCGGGAGCCCGGCCGCGTTGTGATGGAGCGGTACCGAGCACGCGGGCTGGCCCGTCGCATTGAACAGGGGCGTGAACGGCGTGAAGTCGGCGGCCCGAAAGATGCCGGCGAGCGGATCGTCGTCGGTGGTCGCAAACGTTCCGAGCGGGACGGGAGGCTCCGCCACGGTGGGAGTGAGGAACAGATCGAAGTCCTCCCAGAAGGTCGCTGCCTGGCGCGCGTTGCGATGGATCCACCGCCACGCCTCCGCGTACGCCGGGCCGGAGATCAACCGACCGAGCTCGGCGAGGCCCCAGGTCACGCTCTCGACCTCGTGCTGCTGGATGCGCCGACCGATCGTGCGCGACGCTTCGTCGAGCTCCGTCGTGACGCCGACCGCCCACAGCGTGAGGAACCGCGGCGTCCATTCCGGATCGCGGAGCGCCGCGGGGAAGGCGGGCTCGACGTGGTGGCCGAGTGACTCGAGCAGTCTGGCGGTGTGAGCAACGGCGGCCACGCAATCGGGGTGCGAGTCGACGAGCGATCCATCGAGACCTGGATGCTCGGTGGTGAAGCCGATCTTGAGGCGGCCCGGTCGTGCGGTGAGCTCGGCGGTGTACGGGCGCAGCTGGGGCGGCGCGGTGTACGGATCGCCCGGGAGAGTCCCGGCGAGGAGGTCGAGCACCGCCGCGGCATCGCGGACCGAACGCGTGACGACGAGCTCGTTGACGAGCCCGCCATTGATGTCGCCGAGGTTCGGCGCGAACGACACGCGGCCGCGGCTCGGCTTGAGCCCGAACAGACCGCAGCAGCTCGCCGGGATCCGGATCGATCCACCGCCGTCGTTGGCGTGAGCGATCGGGACCAGGCCCGCCGCGACCGCGCATGCGGATCCACCGCTGGAGCCGCCGGTGCTCCGCGTCGTGTCGTACGGGTTGCGCGACGGCGGCCACGCGGGCGGCTCGGCCGACGGAAGAATGCCGAGCTCGGAGGTGTTCGTCTTGCCGACGATGATGAAGCCGGCCTTGCGCAGCGCTCCGACCAGGTAGCTGTCGTGCGGGTACCGGTGGCTCGCCTGCTTCAGCGGCAACAGGCCCGCGGTGTGGAGCACTCCACCGACGGTCGCGCAGATGTCCTTGATCAGGATCGGGACGCCGCGGAAGGGGCCGTCCGGGAGCGTGGAGGAAGCGGCCTCGGCGCGCGCCTGATCGAACAGCGGGATGATCACCGCGCCGAGCTCGGGGTTGTGGTTCTCGATCCGGGCGATCGCGAGGTCCACGAGCTCGCTCGGCGTGGTGTCACCGGAGCGCACGAGCTCGGCACACGCGGTGGCGTCGAGGTCCGAGACGTTCATCGAGGCCAGCATAAACGGCACGCCGGCAGTGCCGCGGCACCGTGCGGGGTATAAAACCGGCGGATGGAAGGAATCCTCGCCGGGAAGCTCGCGCTGGTCACCGGCGGCGGCCGTGGGATCGGAGCTGCGATCGCGCGCGAGCTCGCAGGCGCCGGAGCACGCGTGATCGTGTGCGGGCGCACGCGGGCCGCACTCGAGGCGATTGCCAAGGAGATCGGCGGCGTCGCGCTCGTGGTTGACCTCCTCGATCGGCGCGCCGCGGACGAGGTGCTCGCCTCGGTCGGTCACGTCGACGTGCTGGTCAACAACGCCGGGGGCGCGGAGAGCGCTTCGCTCGAACGAACCAGCGACGAGCTGTGGGACCGGATCATGGAGCTCGACGTGACGTCGCCGTTCCGCGTCACGCGTGCCCTGGTCCCGAGCATGATCAAGAGCGGGTGGGGGCGCGTGATCAACATCGCGTCCAACGCCGGGGTCTCCGGGTACGGCTACTCGGCGGCATATTGCGCCGCGAAGCACGCGATGGTCGGGATGACGCGCGCGCTCGCGATCGATCTCGCGCGGACCGGCGTGACGATCAATGCGCTGTGCCCCGGCTGGGTCCAGACCCAGATGGTCGAGGAAGCAGTGACCCGGATCGCGGGCAAGACGGGGCGCTCACTCGAAGAGGCGCGCAGCTCGCTCGAGTCGATGAACCCGCAGAAGCGGATGATCGAGCCGAGCGAGGTCGCACACGCCACGCTGATGCTGTGCGCACACGCGGCTCGCGGGATCCACGGGCAGACCATCGTGATCGATGGTGGGGCGGTGATGAAGTGAGCGCCGACGACGTCATCGTCCCGGGCTGGCCGCCACCGAAGGGCTACTCCAACGGGCGGATCGGAACCGGCCGCGTCCTTCATATCGGCGGGCAGATCGGCTGGGACACGGCCGGAAAGTTCCCGGAGCGGAGCATCTTCGACGCCAAATTCCCGGCGCAGTTTGCGCAGACGCTCGACAACGTGATCGCGGTCGTCAAGGCAGCGGGTGGCGAGGTCACCGATCTCGCAGCGATGACGGTGTTCGTCGTCGACATGCCGCTGTACCGCAGGTCGCGATCCGAGCTCGCGCAGATCTGGCGGGAGCGCCTGGGCAAGCACTATCCGGCCATGGCACTCGTCGCCGTCAGGGAGCTGTTCGAGCCCGAGGCACTGGTCGAGATCGAGGCCGTCGCGTACATCGGAGCACCGCCATGAGCCTGCCGCAGCCCACGTCGTTCTCTCTCGCACTGGCGCGTGGCGTCGCGACGATCACTCTCGATCGCGAAGCACGGCTCAACGCGCTCACCTTCGAGGTCTACCGCGAGCTCGCCGAGACCTTCGAAGAGCTCGATCGGGTCGACGATGTTCGCGCCGTCGTGATCACCGGCCGTGGCCGCGGCTTCTGCTCGGGCGGCGATCAGGACGACATCATCAAGCACCTCCTCGGCCGCGACACGCCAGCCCTGCTCGCGTTCACCCGTGCGACGGGGCGCCTGATCAAGGCCATGCGCGCATGCCGGCGCCCGATCATCGCTGCGATCAACGGCGTCGCCGTCGGTGCGGGAGCCGTCATCGCGTGCGCGAGCGACCTGCGAATCGCGTCCGCCGGAGCGAAGTTCGGCTTCATCTTTCCGCAGGTGGGGCTC
>JACCQV010000949.1 GCA_013813945.1 Deltaproteobacteria bacterium
GCGCCGGGGCCCGAAGTCACGGCGACACGAAATCGCCGGATCGCCCGCCGCTCGCCGTGAGAGGCGGGGTGCGTGACGTCGGGAGCGCGCGGTCGATCGGCCACGGCGCACCGTACCGCAATCAGCGCTGGCACGTGCCCGCATCCCATCCGATCGTATCCTGGAAGGCATCACCCGGTGTCACCCCACGGTTGTCACCTGGAGACGCCCCGAGCCTCGGCCGTCGACAGGCTCGTCGGGCTTTCGCAGACATACCCGTGGCACGGCCGGTGCTCCTGGTTCCGTCGATGCCCATCCTCGCTCGTGTGATCCCGATCCTGCTTGCCGTCGCAGGCTGTACAGCCCGCCTCGATTCGGAAGAACAGGTGGTGGCCGACCTCGACAAGGCGTTCCACGACTACAGCTTCATCGATGTGGCGCGTCCCGAGCTCGTCGCGTCACTCACTGCCTCCTCTCTCGAGCTACCGCTCCGCAGCGGGACAATCGACCTCGAGATCGAGGCGCACGACCTGCGCTCCCCCGGCTACCGCGCGATCGCGACCGACGCGACCGGAACGCACCCGAGCCCGCGCGCCGAAGTTCAGACCTACCGGGGGATGGTCGTCGGTGATCCGGGGACCCAGGTGCGGCTGGGCATGGGCGAGCACGGCCTCGAGGGCTACTTCGTGAACGGGGGAGAGCGCTACTTCATCGAGCCAGCGAGCACGTACTCGTCCGCTGCGCGCGATGGCGCGCTGGTTGTCTACAAGGAAGGCGATGCGCTCCACGCCGACGCCGCGACCTGCGACCACGTTGGCGAGAAGATCACGGTCGGCACCAGCATGCTCGCCGCCGCCCCACCTCCCACGCTGCGCGTGATCGAGATGGCGACCGATGCCGATCATGAGTTCGTCACCCAGCTCGGTGGCGCGGCGCAGGCGAACGCCGAGATCCTCCACATCCTGAACATGGTCGAGGGCGTCTACGAAGCCGAGCTCGGTTTGACGATCGAGGTCGGCGTCCAGCACGTGTGGTCGACCCCGGATCCGTACAACGGAGCGAGCATCGAAGCGCTCCTCGCGAGCTTCAGGCAGCACTGGAACAACAACTTCACGCAGGTCCAGCGCGACGCCGCCCACCTGTTCAGCGCCAAGCCCAACGCGGCGTCCCGTGGCTACGCGTACCTCGACGTCATCTGCACGCAGGCGAGTGCGTACGGAGTGTCAGGCTGGATCGACTATCAGCCGGCGCGGTTCCTGATCGCAGGTCACGAGCTCGGTCACAACCTGGGCGCTGCCCACGTGGAGGCGGGTGCGGGCTGCGAGAACACGCTGATGAACGCGCAGCTGACCGGGACCACGCCGCTGACGTTCTGCTCCACATCGCGCGCGCAGATCGCGAGCGCGGTCGCCATCGGCGGCAGCTGCCTCGCGACCCAGCAACCTCCCGTGACCGGCGCCGCAACGCCGTTCGACTTCGATGCGGACGGCCGCGCTGACATCAGCGTGTTTCGGCCAGCGAACGGAACCTGGTATCACCACACCGGGACCGCATTCTCGGCGGTTGCCTTCGGCGTCGACGGTGATCGGCCGGTCGCCGCCGACTACGACGGCGATGGCAAGACCGACGCCGCGGTCTATCGCGGTGGCACGTGGTACCGCCTGTTCAGCTCGACCGGCGCATTCGACGGCGTGCAGTTCGGGCTCGCGGACGACGTTCCGGTTCCCGCGGACTACGACGGCGACGGCCTGGACGACATCGCGATCTGGCGGCCGTCGACCGGCGAGTGGTGGGTGATGCGCAGCAGCGACAACAGCCACTACGCGGTGACCTGGGGCCGCGCGGGCGATGTGCCGCTGACCGGTGACTACACCGGCGACGGTCGGGCTGACTACATCATCTTCCGACCGTCGGACTCGGGCTGGCATCGCCTCAGCAGCTCCGACTTCTCCTACTCGAGCCGGACCTACGGAGTCGCCGGAGACCAGCCCGTCTCTGCGGACTTCGACGGTGACGGTCGGGTCGACATCGCGGTGTGGCGGCCGTCGAACGGTGTCTGGTACCGCTGGCACAGCAGCGACGATTCGTTCGCCAATAATGCGTTCGGGATCGCCGGTGATATCCCGGTCGCCGCGGACTACGACGGCGACGGCAGCGCCGACCTCGCGGTGTTTCGACCGTCGAGCAGCGAGTGGTACGTGCTCAACACGACGTACTCGGTCCGCGCGTTCGGCCAGGCCGGAGACATCCCGGTACCCGCGATCAGAACCGGCCCGTGACCGCCATGCCGGTGATGCCGGCCGACGTCGTGGGGACGATCGTGGTGCTCGAGGTCTCACCCGGCGCAGTCGCCCACAAGACGATGCCGGTGAGCGCGGCCGCCGCGCCGACGATCGCGATCACCGAGCCACCATCGACGAGGTTGCGATCGCGCTCGCTGCGCGACAGTCCGGTCTCGTCGCACGTGGGCTTGCCGTCGATCGGCGGGAACATCCCGCAGTGCGGGGTCGCTCCCTCGAACAGCTGATCGTAGTCACGCTTGGCGTAGACGATCAGCACGGTGCCGGCGAGTGCGAGGCCGATGCCGCTGAAGGTCGCGATCTTGCCGACCAGCGCACGCGAGGAGCGATCGCGCGTGACCACGGTCGTCTTCGGCGCTTCGAGCTCGGGCAGCACGACCTTGGTGCGCTCGGAGATCTCGAGCGTGACCTCCGTCTGGTAGGGCAGGCGACCCGGCGCGGTGACGACGATCGTGTGGGTGCCGGGGTCGAGCAAGATCTCGGTGCGGTCGACGGGAATCACGATGTCGTCGACGACGACCTTCTCGCCGGGCAGCGGTGGCGTCGCGCGCGAGAGCGTCACGATCGGAACCTTCGGCACCAGGCTTGCGATCTCGTCCTGCGCGCGGTCGCGGGTCGTCTTCAGATTCGCCTCGCTCGCGCGATCGAATGCTTCTCGGTACAGGCGCAGCGCCGTCGCGATCTTGCCGGCGCGCTGGTTACAGCGGCCGAGGTTCATCAGCACGCCGACCTGTCGTGGATCCTTGGCGAGGCTCTCCTCGAACTTCGCGCACGCCTCGACCGGTTTACCGGCCTCGATCAGCGCGAGCCCCTCGTCGAACAGGCGCTCGGCCTCGGCCTTGTTCTGCGCTGCTGCGGAGCGCGTCACCGCGCAAACCAGCAGTGCCAGGACCACGGACCTCATCCGCGCGATCGTACCAGAACGAAAAAACGGGCGTGACCCGTGGCCACGCCCGTCTTGTCGAACGTTACGTCAGCTCACTGCGCCGGGAAGGTCGCTTTGACGGTCTCGACCTTGATGCCGAGCGACAGCGCCTTGCGGCCGTCGATCGTGACGTCCGGGGCGAGGAGGCTCTGGATCAGGCTGTTCTGCTTGATCTCCTCGACGGAGACCGCGCAGTTCTTCGCCGTGCCATCGCCGCCGTCGAACAGGTCGAGGACGGTCTTGCCCGTGGAGCCGGCCATGCAGCCGCAGGCCGGAGGCGAGGTCAGGGCGTTGCAGTCCTCGGCGATGACCGGTGCGATCTGCGTCGAGATCGCCGGGATGACCTTCGTGTTGAGATCTTCCTCGGTGAGCGCGCCAGCGAGGATCACGCTGGTCATGCCGTCGGCGCTGATGCCCGAGGCCTTGGCCCGCGCGCCGATCAGGTCGAGCTGGATCCCGTCGGTTCCGCCGAGCGCGATCTGCAGCGACAGGTCACCAGGGCCGCCGGTGAACGTACCGTTGATGATCTTGCCGCCGAGCGCGGGAGGCGAACCTGCCGCGACGGTGAAGCTGCCCATGCCGTTGAGGTGGCGCTGGCAGCCCGTGCACACCGGCGGAGTCGCCGTGTTGCAGTAGGTCTCGCCGAGGTTGCAGGCAGCCGGGGTCGGAACGTCGCCGAGGAGGACGCGAAGGCCCGAGGCGGACGAGCTCGTGAACGTCGGGTCCGGGGTCTGGAAGTCGACGAGCAGGATGATGCTGCCCTCGGCAACGGCCTCGTTGATCGTCGCCTGGATGTCGAAGCCCATCGTCGACAGCGTGCCGAGCACCATGCCGAGCTGGTTGTCGACCGTCTTGTCACCGTTCAGATCCAGGCCGAACTCGCGGGCCTGGTTGTTGTTCGTGGGGACGTACGCCTTCTTGGAGACGAACTGATAGTGCTCGCCCTCCGGGATGACAGTGCCGCCGTCATCGCCACTGCAGGCAACGAAGGTCAATGAAAGGGCTGCGAGTAGGTACGGACGGATCGATGCCATGTGACTCCCCTGGGCTAAGGACTAGACGAGGTTCTATCGCAGAACCCCGAGGCGGCACAATAAGCGGGAACCGCTGCGCGCCGACGTGACAAACGTTACGGCGACGGCGTTACCCGGAGGAATCTCACCTTGGCACCCGGTTTGACCTGGTGAGCGGCGGTCCAACCGCCATTGACCTCGAGCACGAAGGAGGAGGGGACACCGACGCTCCGCAGGTCCTCGGTGCGAGGCTCCGCGCGCTCGACGATCCCGGCGATGATCATGTCTTTCGTGATGAAGATCATGTCGAGCGGAATGAGCGTATTGCGCATGTAGAACGTGTGGTCGGTCTCCCCGCCCATCAGGAACAGCATCCCGCCGTCGGGTGGGAGGTGCTCGCGAAACATCAGACCTCGCTCGATCTTCGGTCGGGTCGCGACGACCTCCACGGTGACGTTGATCTCACCTTGCGGGGTCTCGATCGCCACCGTCGGTGGTGCGGCGGCCGGGTGTTTCGATGGGGCAGGTGGCATCGTCGACGGCTCGTCGGGCGTGTTCGAGCACGCGCCGATCAGGCAGACGAGCAGGACCGAGCTGCGCACGGCGCGAAACCTAACACGCCTCACGCGATCGCGCGGAACAGCGACACCACGGCGAAGATGGTGAGCCCGACGACCAGCACGAAGGCGAGTGCCGCACCCACGACGTGCAGCCAGTCGCGCGCCGTCGCCTTGCCGCCGGTCTCGGCGCGCTCGGTGAGCAAGGCGACGTTCTTGGTGTTCGCCTTGAACCCGAGATCGAAGAGGTCGCCGACCAACGGGACGATGCCGATCGCCGCATCGAGCGCGAGGTTGGTGAGCATGCGAGCGATGATCACGGGCGACAGCTTGCGGCGAACCGCGAGCATGACCGTGTAGATGCCGAGCATCGAGCCGATGAGGTCGCCGGCTCCCGGCAGCACGAGACCGATCAACGGATCGAGGAAGCGCTGATCGAGAACCTTGGCGAACCGCCTGACCCGCTCGAGCTCGGGGTCGACCTGCGTTCCAGATCCGCGACGAGCGCGCGGCACCGTGTACGGCAACGGCGTGGGCGTGGGGCTGTGCGATATGGCCACGCCTGTAGTTGAGCACGTGCCGTGCCAGAAGCCCGCACCGCGGTACGATGCGCGAATGGCGTATGCGGTCTTCACGCGCGACGTAGCCGCCGATTCGGCGTACCTGTCCGCGCTGGCGCCACTCGGGCTGGAGATCGTCGCGATGCCGCTGACGCGAACCGAGCCACCGCGCGATCCAGGTGCGCTGACCCGCGCGCTCGAGGCCGGAGGGCACGCCGCGATCTTGATCGCGAGTGCGCGCGGCGCCGCAGCGCTGATCGAAGCGGTGAGCGGCGCGCGGATCCGCCCCACGCTGCCCGAGGTGTGGGCGGTGGGACCGGCGACCCTGCGCGCGCTGGTCACCGGCGGAATCGCAGCGCTCCATCCTGCGGCGGCGCACGACGGACCGGCTCTCGCACACGAGCTGATCCGGGAACGCGAGCTTGCCGGGCTCCGCGTGCTCGTGCCACGCGCCGAGGATGGTCGCGAGGAGCCGATGGCGATCCTGCGCGCCGCGGGTGTGACCGTCGACGACGTGATCGTCTATCGCACGGTCACCGCACCGCAGGACGATCCCGCACTCGTGCGTGGTCGTGACCTGCTGCTCGCCGACGCGGCCGATCTCTGCGTGGTGTTCGCACCGTCGCAGGTCACCGCGCTCACGGCGCTCGTCGGTCCGCTCGCACAGCGCACGACCCGGTTCGCGGCGATCGGCGACACGACCGCCGCGGTGCTGCACGAGGCTGGCGTCACGAACGTCGCGGTTGCGACGACCCCGACGCCCGAGGGCTTGGCCAACGCCATCGCCGCGGTGTATCCACCAGGGCGATGAATTACCCCGACTACCGGCCGCGCCGGATGCGGCGAACCGCGGGCCTGCGCCGGATGATCCGCGAGACCCGGCTGTCCGTCGACGACTTCGTGTATCCGCTGTTTGTCGTCCCGGGCTCGGGCGTCGAGAAGCCGATCGGCTCGTTGCCGGGGCAGTTCAACTTCTCGGTCGAGAAGGCCACCGATGCCGCGGCACGCGCGGCGGACCTCGGGATTCCGAGCGTCCTGCTGTTCGGGATTCCAGAGCGCAAGGATGCGGTCGGCTCCGAGGCGTGGAAGGAGTCCGGCATCGTCCAGAAGGCGATCCGGTCGATCAAGAAGGTGCGCCCCGAGCTCGTCGTGATGGCGGACGCCTGCTTCTGCGAGTACACGGATCACGGCCATTGCGGCGTGCTTCACGATGGTGAGCTCGACAACGACGCGTCGCTCGAGAACCTGGCGCGCACGGTCGTCAGCTACGCGAAGGCCGGCGTCGATGTCGTCGCACCGTCGGGCATGCTCGATGGATTCGTCGGCGCATGCCGGGAGAGCCTCGACGAGGAGAGCTTCGATCAGGTCGCGATCATGGCGTACTCGGCGAAGTACGCCTCGGCGTATTACGGCCCGTTCCGCGAGGCCGTCGACTCCGCCCCGCAGTCCGGAGATCGCCGTGGTCACCAGATGGACTACGGCAACGTCGCTGAGGCCGTACGCGAGGCAGCGATGGATGCCGCCGAGGGCGCCGACGTCGTGATGGTCAAGCCGGCCCTCGCGTACCTCGACGTCATCCGCGCGGTCTCCGACGAGGTCAACTTGCCGATCGCGGCATACGCAGTCAGTGGCGAGTACGCCATGATCGAGGCGGCCGCCGAGCGCGGGTGGATCGACAAGGAGCGGATCGTGATGGAAACCCTGACGGGAATCCGCCGCGCGGGAGCGGACATCATCATCACCTATCACGCACCCTACGCAGCGAAGCTGCTCGCCAAGGGCTAGGGCGCTACCCTTCAGTCATGGCGATCCAGTTCAAATTCGTGGAGCTGTCGATTGTCACCGACGAGACGATCGAGGAGTGCGTCAACGAGTGGACCCTCAAGGGCTGGCAGCTCGAGGGCATCCGGTTCGCGATGAGCGAGCACTCCAAGCGTCCCGCGATGGCGTTCGTGTCGTTCACCCGCGAGGCGGCGGCGGCGGTCGCCGACAAGGATCCGCCACGCCGGCCACCGCCGCTGTTGAAGCCGGTGCCCCCGTCCAGCGGCGAGGACGGGCCTCGCGTGATCAGCGCCGGGCACGACGACGTCGAGTAGTTGACAGCGCCTCGAGGCCCGTGCCAGAGATCGATGGCTTGCGAGGTGCAATCGAGATGCAGCTGCGACGAGGCCGGCGCGCGATCGCGCTGCTGCTCGCCGGTTGCGTCGTGCTCTCGGGGCTGGTCGCGCTGCGGCACGCCTCCGCGGTCGCGCATGTCCACGGGGCTGGGAGCGGCGAGCTCGAGCACGCGCACGAGCTCGCGGACTTCCACGAGAACAGCACGACACCGCACCTCCACGGCCGCTCGGTCGACGCGCACGCGCACGCGGGAGTCTGCTCCCTGCTGGCCGCGAACGATCAGACGACGATTCTCCCGGGCTGCCCCGGCGACGCGACCTCTGTGCAGCCCATCGCGATCACCACGACTCCGCGGTTCGCGCTCGAGCCTCCAGCGCTCGCGCGGTACCGACTCGCACCGAAGACATCACCTCCCGCGCTGACCTGATCGCGTCACCTCCGTGGGCCTCCCGGCCCGCGGTGCGTCCTGTGGTCCGTCTTCGTCGTGGAGATCCGTCCGTGCACCGAGTCTTTATCATCGTCATCCTGATCGCTGCCACCTCGCGCGGCGTGTCTGCGCAGGCGCCACCCGTCGAGGCGACGCCGGCGCGAGGGCCGTCCGCTGTGGCGTGCACGGCGACGGTCGACGGCCACGTCGTCGATCGAAAGACTCACGAACCGGTCGCGGGGGCCTCCGTCAGCAGTGGCGCCAATCTCCTCGCGCAGACGGACGAGGGCGGACGGTTCACCCTCATCCGGGTGTGCCGTGGGCCGCTCGAGCTCGCAATCGAGCGCGCGGACTACGTGGTGGACCGGCGCACCCTGGCGATCGGGGCGACCGCGATCTCGGTCGAGATCGAGCTCGAGCTGTCGAGCGAGGTCATCCTCATCGAGGAGGAGGCACCGGATGCCGTCGAGATGCGGTCGGCGACGACGTTGTCGGGCGCGGAGCTCGAGAAGGCTCGCGGCAAGGGGCTGGCCGAGGCGCTCGCCGACGTGCCGGGCGTCAGCCAGCTGCGCTCCGCGAGCGGGATGGGCAAGCCGATCGTTCGCGGTCAGTTCGGTCGGCGCCTGCTGTTGCTCGTCGACGGGATCCGCCATCGCTCGCAGGAATGGGGGCTCGACCATGCCCCCGAGATCGATCCGTTCGTCGCGAGCAAGCTCACCGTCGTGCGCGGTGCCTCGGGCGTTCGCTACGGGCCCGATGCGATCGGAGGCGCCGTGCTCGTCGAGCCACCCGAGCTGTTGCGGGCGCCGGGCTACGCGGCGGAGGCGCACCTGATCGGCATCTCGAACGGACGAGGCGGTGCGCTCGCCGCTCGGGTGCAGATGGCACCGGCCGCGGTCCCGGGCCTCGCGTGGCAGCTCGAGGGCAGCCTCAAGCGCCTCGCGGCAGCGTCGACACCGGACTACGCGCTCGACAACACGGGTGTCAGCGAGTGGAACATCGGCGCGAGCGTGGGCTATCGCCGCCAAGGAATCGCCGCCAAGCTGAGCTACCTCCGCTACCAGGCGGAGATCGGAGTCTGCAGCTGTCTGCGGATCGAGTCGCGCGAGGACTTCTTCGCGCAGATCGAACGCGAACGCCCGCTCGGTTCGGAGCTGTACGAGGCGGACATCGAGATCGAGCGGCCGAAGCAGGCGGTCTCCCACGACCTCGCGATCGCGCGTGCACGCTGGAGCTTCGATCGCATCGGGACCGCGCAGGCGACCTACTCGTTCCAGTACGACCACCGGCGCGAGTACGACGTCGTGCGTGAAGCGATCACGGGGCCGCAGTTCAACTTCAAGCTGATGACGAACGAGCTCGAGCTCCTGCTCGAGCACAACCCGATCCACCTCTCGGATCACCTGCACCTGCGGGGGACCACCGGAGTCGTCGGCGTCGTGCAGGCCCATCGCTACAGTGGGTTGCCGCTGGTCCCGGACTATTCGGCATGGGGAGTCGGTGCCTATGCGATCGAGCGCCTGATCGCGCACGACGTCGAGATCGAGGCCGGCGTTCGGTACGACCTGCTCGCGCGAACCGCGGAGATCGAGCGCAACGACTTCCTGCGGCTCGTGCGCAGCGGCCAGCTCGCGATGGATGCGTGCGGCGCGATCGGCGAGCAAGTCGACTGTGCCTCGCGCTATCACACGCTCTCGGCGTCGGCGGGCGCGCTGTACCGGATCACGGACCTGTGGTCCGCGAAGCTCGACCTGTCGACCGCGTCGCGTCCGCCCAATCCCGACGAGCAGTACCTCAACGGTGCCGCACCGACGTTCCCGGTCCTCGGGCTCGGCAAGCCCGATCTCGAGCCGGAGACCACGTACTCCGCGTCGGTCACGACGTCGGTCGCGAGCGAACACGTGACCGGTGAGCTCTCGGCGTACGCGAACAAGATCGACGACTACATCTACTTCGCACCCGCGATCGACGACGCGGGCGCGCCGATCTTCGACGTCACGATCCGTGGGGCGTTTCCGCGCTTCGTTACCCGGCCCGTCGACGCGGTGTTCTACGGGATCGATGCCGGGATCGCGGTCGCGCCCGTCACCGAGCTCGAGCTCGGCGCGCAGGCCTCGCTCGTGCGGGCGCGGAACACCAGCGAGGACTCGCCGCTCGTGTTCATCCCACCGGATCGGTTTCGCGGCACGATCACGGCCAAGCCTCCAACGTTCGGCGGTGTGCGCAACGCCTTCGTGACGTTGTCAGGTACCTACGTTCGCCGCCAGCGGTCGTTCGATCTCGCAGCGGACTTCGCGGCGCCTCCCGATCCGTACTTCCTCCTCGGTGCGGAGGCGGGCGGCGAGATGCAGGTCGGCGATCAGCTCGTCAAGATCGCGCTCTCCGGCACGAACCTCCTCAACACGCGCTACCGCGACTACACGAGTCTCCTGCGCTACTTCGCCGACCAACCCGGTTGGCAGGTCATGGCGCGCCTCTCTCTCCAGTTTGGAAAGGATCTGTAATGCGTACCCTCCTCCTTGTCTCTCTCCTTGCGGCCTGCGGCGACGACGGCGCCGACGGCGGAAGCGAAG